>JAFTSO010000013.1 GCA_017467265.1 Clostridia bacterium | reverse complement strand
TCAAGGAAAGTGCTGTTTCTGCCGATAGACATTGCAGCGCCGTTCTGATCTTTAACTGCGCCAAGATACCCAAAGTACAACGCCTGAATTGCTTCCTGTGCCGTCGTTGCGGGTTTGGAAATATCGCAACCGTATTTCGCTGCCATTTCTTTCAAAGCTTTGAGCGCCTTGATCTGTTCGGAAACTTCTTCACGGTCACGCACCTTATCGGGGGTCATCGTGCCGCCCATAGCAAGTTTGTCTTCTTCTTTCTTCTGGATAAGATAGTCAACGCCGTACAACGCTACACGACGGTAGTCGCCTACGATACGGCCTCTGCCGTAACCGTCGGGAAGACCGGTCAAGATGTGCGCGGAACGAGCCGCTCTCATTTCCGGGGTATATGCGTCAAATACGCCTTCGTTGTGCGTTTTGCGATATTTCGTGAAAATTTCTTTGATGGAGGGGTCAAGTTCAAAACCGTAAAGCTGCAAAGCGCTTTCGGAAATACGAAGACCACCGAAGGGCTGCAAAGAGCGCTTGAAAGGTTTATCCGTCTGCACGCCTACAATTTTTTCAAGGTCTTTATCCAAATAACCTGCATCGTGGGACGTAAGCGTGGAAACAACCTTCGTATCCGCGTCCAAAACGCCGCCTGCAGCAAGCTCTTTCTTCGTCAAATCGCAAACGATCTGCCACAGCTTTTTCGTAGCTTCCGTTGCGGGAGCAAGGAACGCCGCGTCGCCTTCATACGGCGTGTAGTTGTGCTGGATGAAATCGCGCACGTCTACTTCGTCGTTGCACCATTTACCGGGAACAAATCCTTCCCAACCTTTGTATTGCATCATATTCAGTACTCCTATAAAAATATATTTTTTGTCTTGTTTATTTGTCAACGCTTTCTTTCGTTTTCAAACTTTGTTTGAAAAAATTTCCGATTGCGTTTTTTACGTTTTTTATCTTTTTGCCGACTTTCTTTCTTCGATCTTCGCATCCAGCCAAATTTCGAGAATTTCTTCGGGCTGATAGCCGTGGCAACGGGCAAAGATCTCGCCGTCTTCAACGAGCAAAATCGTAGGCACTTTTTCCACTTCCCACTCTTCCATCAAGGGGAGCGTCGTGTAATCTGCCTCGACGTGCACCAAACGGATGTCGTCGCGCGCATCGCACAGCTCTTTCAAAATCGGCATCAGCGTCAGACAGTTCGCGCACGATTCGCCGCTCACTTCCACACAGCAAAGCCCTTTCAAATGTTCTTTGTAATCTTTTTCGTTCATTTATCTACCTTCGGTCAAAATGCGTTTTGCGTTGAGTACCCGCTCTTTCGTCGGCGGTTCTACGCCTTTGAGCGGATATTCTATGCCCAACTTTTGATATTTCACTTCCCCCATCGTGTGATAGGGCAACACTTCGATTCGTTCCACCGTTTGGAGCGTATCGATAAACGCGCGTGTGCGCGCCAAGCTCTCTTCGTCGTCCGTCAAATCAGGCACAAGCACTTGGCGTATCCACGTCTTTTTACCGTGGTCACTCAAAAAACGGGCGAACGCCAACGTGTTTTTATTGCTCAGCCCCGTCAGCTTTTGACAAGCGTCGTTGTCGATGTGCTTGATATCGAGCAAGAACAGATCGGCTACGGAGAGCAGCTTTTCGTGTTTTTCCACGCTTGCCGCGCTGGCACTGTTGAACGTGATCCCCGACGTATCGACGCAGGTATGCACGCCGCGCTTTTTCAGCTCGGTAAACAGCTCCGTCACAAAATCGATCTGCACCAGCGGTTCGCCGCCTGTGACGGTCACACCGCCTTGATCGCCAAAATAGTTCCTGTATTTGAGTGCGCGTTCGATGACTTCATTCACCGAATATTCCGTACCGCCAGCACCCCAAGTATCGGGATTGTGGCAATATTGACAGCGCAAAGGACAGCCCTGCAAAAACACGACAAATCGGATCCCCGGTCCGTCCACCGTACCGAAGGATTCAAATGAGTGAATACGTCCCGTCATTTTTTCTCCTTTCGAATACCGCTTTTTTTCGCCGCGCATCCGCCCTGTTACGTCTTCGTAAAAAAAGGCGCAACGCGAGCCCGCGTGACGCCCAAGTGTTCTCACGAATTTTATTATAACAGACTGTATTTATTTTGTCAAGCCTTTCGTGTGATTTTTCCGTATCTTTTTCTATTTTCCTTTCATAAAGGAATAGGGCGCAAAAATACGCGCAAACGCGCTCAAAAAGGTAGAAAGCGCTGCGAGTGCACGCAACGCTTTCTATCATCAAAAAAGGAGTTTGACATATCTTGTGAGCAAATTGTTGAGAATGCAAAAGGCACACTACCTTTCGCCTTCGCCATTATACAATGTCTTTTTTGAAATTGCAATACCTTTTTTGAAATTTTCTCCAAATTTTCACAATTCCCGGAAAAAATGCAAAACCCCACCATACATATCGCAATGACGGGGTTTTTTGCTTTCAAAAATTTTAATTTATACGACTTGAAAACGAAAATTTTTCTGCCGATATAGTTCCATACGAGTACAATGCAAGTCATAATGGCTTTCGCCACCCACTCGTTCCACGTGACGCCTAAGAATTTCGCTGTCTTAAAGAGCGCAAATTCGGGGATTGCGTACGTTTTCAACAGCCACACGCCAACCAACGTCAGTACCAAACCGATCAAAGATATAAGTACGAAAATCAAGAACGATTTTTTAGACGTCGCCTCTTTTTTGTTTCGCACGGCACGGAATACGAAAATAATCGACAGCACCCAGTTGATCAGCATGCCGACGAGAAATCCCGACGCCGTAGCAATCCAAAGCGCCACCGTCGTCCAGCCCGTCAATGCGTGCAATATATTTTCCACCAACGCATGCACGAGATAATCGCAAACCGTTGCGCCACCACCCACCAAAAGAAAACGGAAAATCTCCCAAAACAGCTCCTTTTTCGTCTGCTTTAAGATCTCCGTCGGCTGCGAATTTTCCGCCGCCGTTTCCTGATTTTTCATTTCGTTTTTCATAAGTTTTTCTCCTTTATGCCGCCAGCAAGAGTGGCATTACGTACACAACGGCTATCACCGCAAGCCCTGCGACAATCAAGCCGTAATATGCCATTTTATCCATTACCGCGTGCGTTTCCACACGCAGTTTTTTCCGTTTCCACAGCACGAACGCCGCAATACACAGTCCCGTGCCGCACACCGTCAAAAAGACGGCAACGGGGAATCCGGGCGAAAGATAAGTCAACTCGATATGGTTGTCCCCTTCCTGCAAATAGAACCCGATAAACCCGTCGTAAACCTTATAATAATCGACTTTTTTACCGTTGATTTTCAGACGGAAACCGCTATCGTATGGCACAGACAAGAACACGCTCTCGCCCCCTTCCGCACGATACGTACCGTGAATACGGTTATTTTTCGCGCGAAGATCGATCGTTTTTACGTCCTTTGCCGCCTGCACAAGGGGCGCTTTTTTCACGCTGACCACGCCGAAATTTTTCACCATTGTGTTCGCACGGACAGTAATTTGCACTTCCACCGTTCTGTTCGAAAACTCGCCGAGCTCCAACAGCCCGTTATACCCCTTTTGGGGATACTCTGCAAACCGATACCCCGTCGTGGGCACGTACACGTCAAAATCCTTGTTAATCGCCTGATTAAGCGCGTTGTCGTTGTTGTCAAACACGTTAAAATACAGCGTTTCCGCCTCGGTGACAGGAATACGGAAAACGATCGTACCCTTGGTTAATCGCGTACCGTCCCCCGTCTCCGTTGCCGTTGCGCCTTGCAACGTGGCGTCTTGGAGCGTGTAATTCGTCACGCAAGTATTCTCCCCAAAGAAGTCTTCGTACAAGATTTCCTGCATCCTGCCGCGGTCGGAATAATCGGCGGTGTTCGCCGCCTGAATAATGTCCTTACGCGCGATGATACCGAGCGGCAACCCCACGGGCGTAGCCGCGATTGCGTACCGATCCCCCTGATAAACGTCCTGCGACGTCTTTTTCGTGGAAATATTATATTTGACGGAGAGCAGCGCGTCGGTGATCATCGTACCGCCGTCGTTGCCCACTTCCATCCAGTACGAGCTGTACCCGAACTGTTTAATCGCCTGCATATAATTGCCGTTGGTGAGCGACGTAAAATGCCCCAGTCCGTTATACCCCAGCGCGCTAACCATCGTCACGTCAAAATCCTTTCGCTGCGTTTTGACGCGGTAAAATCCGTCGTCGTCAATCACGTTGGAGAGCTGTACAATATTGTTATATTTGCCTGCATTGTTGTAGCGGTCGCTGCCAGGATAGGACATATACGTCATCGGAGCAACGTAGAGCTCGGAAAACACCAAAACGCCCACGGAGAGCCAAAGGAGTATCTTTTTGGCAAAGCCAAAACGGTAGGCAATAAACCAAGCCACGCCCACGAGCAGCGCAATGGAATAGAGCTTGATCAGCGCATTAAACGACGCGTCGTTGCCCCAAAGCGTGGACGAGTACTGATCCATCGTTTCCACGTTCGCCTTTGTATAAGAGATGGCAAAGATACAATAGAACGCTGAACAGAACAGTAAAATCGCGCTCAACGCATACCTGCCCCCATCGTTTTTGAAAAAAGCAAGGATTTTATTGCCCGTTTTTTCGCTCTCGTCCGCCGTTTTAGCGGTCGTTTTTTGCGGCGCTGTCATCTTATCCATAGCGAGCGTTATGCACAAAAACAGCGGTATAAACCCGTATCTCGTCGGGAAACACATATAATTCCCCGTCTGCCACATTTTGTTGATCGGCTCTAATACCATCGGTACGAGCATCGCGAAGAACAAAATGCGCCGCAATTTTTCGTCGCGATCGTCCTGCTCCGCGCGAAATAGCGCAAACGGGAATAGGAACAGCATCGAGAGCATCGTTTGCCAAGCAGTCTGATAGGACACCATCGGCGCGGACGTGGACAACGATTGCACGATGGACGTTTTGCGCCCCGATGAGAAATATTGCAGCAAACTCGGCAACCAAGCCACCGCAGAAATAAGCATCGCCACCGCACAGCAGAGCACGAAATTTCCTGCGAATTTTTTGTCTTTCGTGAGCAAAATATACACGAACGCGTACAGAAGCAGGAATAGCACGAGCATATAGCCAAGATAGAAATTGACAATGATACTCGCCGAGAGCGCAAAGAGAAACGTGCCCCGTTTTCCGTCCTTTAATCTCTCTAAACCGAGCAATAAAATCGGGAACAAATACATAACGTCCAGCCATGCCGCGATTTGGTAATACATCATCGCGTAGCCCGAATAGGCGTACAGGATAGACAAAAAGACGTTCAACAGCGGTGCGTTGGGGTATTTTCGCGAGAGATAAAAGGACGCCGTGCCTGCGATCGCGCACATTTTCAGCATCACCAGCACGTTGACAAAGCCCCACATCTCCGTTTTATCGACGAACGTCACCAAAAAAGTGAACGGGCTGGACAGATAATAGAAGAACACGCCGTAAAAATTCATACCAGCCGCGCTCTGCATACTGAAAAAGAATCCGTCTTTGCCTGCCAAAATATCCTTAAACGTGTTCAGGAGCGGAATATATTGCTGGGACATATCCCCCCAAGTGATCGATTTTTGCGAGAACGGATAAAGATCCTTTACGCCAAACCAAATCAGCATTGCAATCAGCACGATCACGGGCGGTATCGTCCAGACCACCCAACGGTTAAAAATGCGCGAAAAACGCCGTTTTTCCATAGCTATTTCGTTGCTTTTAATCGTCTGTTCCATACCTTTTCCGTGCGTTTTTTACAAAAACGCCATACTCCTACAAGATAATTATACTCCTATCCGCACCGTTTGTCAATCACTTTTTTACGCTGTTATTTTTCCGCACAAAAAATACCCTTCGGGCGTACCCGAAAGGTATTTTTGTTTGTTATTTAGTGATCGTGCGGATTATGCGTTTTCCACTTCTTCCGCGCTTTCAGACGTTTCCGCTGCCGCGTTGTAGCCACCGATATACTGCGGTGTCACGCTCTTGTACGATTTTGTACCCGTACCAGCAGGGATCAGCTTACCGATGATAACGTTTTCCTTCAAGCCGACAAGGTAGTCGCGCTTCGTGCGGATAGCCGCTTCGGTGAGCACCTTCGACGTTTCCTGGAAGGATGCAGCCGACAGGAAGGAATCGGTAGCCAGAGCCGCCTTCGTGATACCCAAAAGCACACGTTTTGCAAGCGCCGGTCTGCCGCCGTTTGCCATAACTTTCGCGCTTTCGTCTTGGAAGGTGACCATATCCACGAGTTCGCCGGGCAACAGCTTGGTGTCGCCTGCGTTTTCTACGCGGACCTTTTTAAGCATCTGACGAACGATGATTTCAACGTGCTTGTCGTTGATTTCAACGCCCTGCGAACGGTAAACCGTTTGTACCTGTTCAAGGATATAGTCCTGAACGCCCTTAACACCCTGTACGCGCAAGATATCCTGAGGATATACGCTACCTGCGTTAAGCAGTACGCCAGGCGCAACCTTTTCGCCGTCTTTTACCCTGATTTCCGCGTTGAAAGGCAAGGAATACTCTTTCTTGACTTCCTTCGTGGTTTCGTCCAAAACCTTGATATTCTTCGAGCCGTCGGAATCGTCGATACTGATGATACCGTCTACCTCGCAGATCGTCGCACAACCCTTGGGTTTACGAACTTCAAACAATTCTTCGACACGGGGAAGACCTTGCGTGATGTCCCCCGTCGCCGCGATACCGCCCGTGTGGAACGTACGCATTGTGAGCTGCGTACCAGGTTCACCGATGGACTGCGCCGCGATCGTACCGACCGCCTCGCCGACCTGAACAGGGAGCGTCGTCGCCATGTTCTTACCGTAGCACTTCGCGCACACGCCGAACTTCGACGAGCAACCGAAGATGCTGCGAATGGAAACTTCCGTCAAGCCCGACGCCGCGATAGCGTCCGCCTCTTTTTCGTCGATGAACTGGTTCATCGAAACGATCACTTCGCCCGTTTCGGGATGGATCACGTCCTCTGCCGCAAATCTACCCAAAACTCTCGAACGCAAGTTTTCGATTTCCTTACCCACGCTGTCGAAGATCGCCTTAACGGGCTGACCTTGGGGCTTTCTGCCCGCACAGCAATCGTCCTCGCGAACGATGATTTCGTGGGATACGTCTACCAAACGACGGGTCAAGTAACCCGAGTCCGCCGTCTTCAACGCCGTGTCGGTCAAACCTTTACGGCCGCCGTGCGACGAAATGAAGTATTCCAAAACGGACAGACCGTTACGGAAACAGGATTTAACGGGAACTTCGATCTTTTTACCCTGCGGGTTAACCATTAGACCACGCATACCCGCAAGCTGTTTGATCTGGTCGATCGAACCACGCGCGCCGGAGTCAGCCATCATCCAAATCGGGTTAAATTTGTCTTCTTCACCCTGCTTTTTAAGAAGGCTTGCCACCTTGTCGGTAGCCTGATCCCATTGCGAAATAACCGCGCTGTAACGTTCGTCCTCGTTCAACAAACCACGCTGATATTTCTTTGCGATCTTGGAAACTTCCTTTTCCGCGTTGTTGATGATTTCCTCTTTTTCTTCGGGAATCTTCATATCGAATACGGAAGTCGTCAAAGCCGCAAGCGTCGAATATTTGTAACCTCTTTCCTTCATCGCGTCAAGAACGTAGGACGCCTTGGGCGCTTTACCCGTTCTGAACGACGCTTCTACGATATAGGAAAGGTGTTTTTTGCCGATCGCTTTCGCGCCCTTTACCTTGTTAATAAACTCGGTATCGAGTTCCAAACGCAAATACGATTCGGGGGTGTTTCTCTTCACGAAACCAAGATCCTGAGGCAGACCGTCGTTGTAGATCAATCTACCGATCGTCGTCTTGATAACGCCCGAAACTTCAAGCTTACCCGTCTTTTCGTTGCGGCGAACTTCCGCATATCTAACGGGCGTTTCGCCGTCCTTGTTTTCGATCGGGCACTTGTAGGGCAGGGGCAGATCTTCAAACATACCCTCGGGAAGTTCCACCGTACGTTTCAAATACATTTCGTCCTGTTCGTGCGCGATCTTGTTTTGATAAGCCAAAATCGCCTCGTTTTCGGACGCATACACGGGAGCTTCGTACACTTCGCCGTTAGGATCGGGACGACCCTGTTCGTCGTACGTTTTGCCCTCTTCGCGACGTTTGATCGTCAAGCAGTACGCACCGATGATCATATCCTGCGTAGGCGACATGACGGACTTACCGTCAGCCAGTTTCAAAATGTTGTTTGCGGAAAGCATCAAGAATCTTGCCTCCGCCTGCGCCTCTACGCTCAAAGGAAGATGCACAGCCATCTGGTCGCCGTCGAAGTCGGCGTTGAAAGGTCCGCAGACAAGGGGAGAAATTTTGATTGCTCTACCCTCGATGAGGACGGGCTCGAACGCCTGAATGGACAGACGGTGCAGCGTAGGCGCACGGTTCAAAAGCACGGGGTGGTCCTTGATAACGTCTTCCAAAACGTTCCAAACCATGTCCTTTGCCTTTTCTACGGCGCGTTTTGCCGTCTTGATGTTGTGGCATTGACCGCTTTCTACCAAGCGTTTCATAATGAACGGCTTGAAGAGCTCGATTGCCATTTCCTTGGGCAGACCGCATTGATAAATTTTCAG
>JAFTSO010000012.1 GCA_017467265.1 Clostridia bacterium | reverse complement strand
TTCTTCTTTGTTGTCATATCCCGTCATACCAATCTCAAACGAGCAAAGCACCACATCACCCATATGAACCTCGTATTCTCTACCCTCGTCATCCGTTTGCACCAGCACAACTTTATTACCAACTAACGTGTCTTGCGAAACGTCAAAAACTTCACCTCGTATCGTCACAGATTTATGAACTCCTACCACCGAATCATCCTTTTTAGAAAAATAAAATTCCATCGTTTGGGAAGATGGAAATTCCACTCCTATATACAAATCGTTATTCGCAATTTCAACAGATATAGGTGCCACGCTAAACATATAATCCGTCACGTCAAAGTATTGGTCAATAGAGATATTTGGCGTATAATACCTTTCTTCGTTTAACTTTACAAATTCGTTATAAAAATTTTTATATTCTTCATAGGTGTTGAACTCATAATATCCATTAACCATTGAGCCACCACCACCTTCAACAGTGTCATCCCCAGACGATATATCCGAATCTTCTACGCTTTCCGATATTTCCAGCGACGAAGTATACTCCATAGTCGAGCCATTTTCAGCAAAATTTTTCTTTCCGCATGCACCTAAAAGGGGTACAAATACCCCACATAATAACAGTAAAATCCATTTTTTCATTTTCTTTCCCTCCTTAAAAAATACAAAAAGACGGCGTCACACGTCAACACCGTCAAAAATAAGCTGCCACATTGTAATCACCCCCCTACTTAAAATCGTACTTGTATGGCGAGCGGTCTTGTATTTGCATTATATGCAACAACTACCGTTTTGTCAAGACCTTTTTGAAAAATTTTTGCCTGTTTTGCGAAAAATTTTTGTGAAATGTGGAAAAACCAAAAGAAAATGGCTGTTTTTAAGAAAAAGCATTTCGAGATTGCCGCGCCAACGCCACGCCGTCATTACGAGCGTAGCCTGGTAAGCTCGTGGCGGTGGCTCGCAATGACCGAAACGATCGCATAATAAAACACCGCGAGATCATAATTCCCACGGTGTCTTGTTTTTTGATTATTCCATCTCGGAAACGAATTTTTTGATACGAGCCAAGCCCTCTTCTATGTCCTCTTCCGACAAAGCGTACGAAAGGCGCACGCAATCGTCTGCCCCGAACGATACCCCAGGTACGGTGGCTACCTTTTCCCCGTCAAGCAGCGCGTCGGCAAATTCGATCGAGTTCGTGATTTTCTTGCCCTGATAGCTCTTGCCGAACAAATCGCCAATGACCAGCATTACGTAGAACGCACCGTCGGGCTCTACCGCGCTAACGCCGTCGATACCGTCGATGAGCGAGAGCAGCTTTGCTCGGCGTGTATCGAACACGTTCACCATCGCCGCGATCTCTGCTTCGGGCGCGTTCAGCGCCTCCATCGTTGCGTACTGCGAAATGGAGCTTGCGTTCGACGTCGCGTGGCTCTGGAAAGAATCGATCGCCTTTGCCACGTCCTTGGGTGCTGCGAGATAGCCGATACGCCAGCCCGTCATCGCATACGTTTTCGATACGCCGTTCACCGTCACCGTCAGGTCTTTCATCTTCTCGCTCACCGCCGCGATCGAAAAAGGTTTTACACCGTTATAGCACAGCTTTTCGTATATTTCGTCAGCCAGAACAAAGATCTCCGCATCTTCGCATACCTTTGCAATCTCGCGAACTTCCGATTCCGTATACACCGCGCCCGTAGGGTTGGACGGCGAATTGAAAATCAGCATCTTCGTCTTGGGCGTGATCGCCGCTTTCAGCTCTTCCGCCGTGAATTTATATTTGTTTTCCTTCTTGCAAGGCAGAGCCTTTACCACGCCGCCGCACACCTTTACCACTTCGGGATAGGTCAGCCAGTACGGCTCGGGAATAATCACTTCGTCCCCTTCGTCCAGCAGGGCATAGCACGCGTTGAAAATGGAGTGCTTTGCACCGTTGGAAACGATGATTTGCGAAGGCTCGTAATCGAGATTGTTGTCCTTTTTGAATTTTTCACAAATGGCTTTGCGAAGGGGCATCAACCCCGACGACGGGGTATACTTGGTATGCCCTGCGTCCAGCGCCGCTTTCGCCGCCGCAATGATATGTTCGGGCGTGTTAAAATCGGGCTCTCCCACGCCGAAGGAAACCACCGATTCCCCTGCTGCTTTCATCGCTTTCGCCTTTGCCGAAATCGCAAGGGTGAGCGATGGGGAAATCGTGGACATCTTTTTAGAAACTCTGTTTTTCATACGTTTTTCTCTCTCCGTGATCTTGTAATTATTAACTCTCTTATTTTACCTTTTTTTCACAAAGAAAGCAACCGCAAACACCCCGTTTTTCACAAATTCTTGCAAAATAATCGAATTTTTTATTAATTTTTGCCTTATCTATTCATTTTTTCGATTGTCGCAATCGGCAAAGGTAATGCGTTTGCGCGTTTACGGCGTTTTTGTAAAAACCGCAATAAGAAATCGTAAAAATCCGCAGCGAGATCGGAAGGCGTGGGACTTTCGTGCAGACCTACGATCAATTCACGGCTGCAAACGGGGTCGGTGATGGGCAGCAGCACCATATCCCCCGATACGTGCCCCCACGAATATTCTGGCCAAAAACCTACGCCGGCGCTCGCGCCGATGATATTCCGCACCGCCACGGGGGAGTCCGATTCGAACGAAATGCGCGGCTTGAACCCTGCATACGCACAGAATCGATCGCACACCGCGCCGAACATACGCGAACCGGCAAGATTGACAAAACCTTCGTCTTTGACTTCTTTCAACGCAATCGAGCTGCGGTCGGCATAGCGAGAATTTTTGGGAACAGCAAGGAAAATCTGTTCTTCCATAACGTTGCGCCGACAAAAGTCGGGCAACGCGGAAAAATCCGCCGTATTCATCGTCACGGACACGTCGCAATCGGTTTCCGCTTCGTTTTGTATCAGCTGAAAAATGACTTCGGGGCGACGTTTTTTATAGCTTACAACCGCGTCCGTCACGATGGTGGACGCCGCCAACACGTTCAGCTTTACCGTGTGCCGCTGTTCCTGTTTTAACAATTCCAGTTCCCGCTGTATGCCGTCCACCTGCGCCAGCACCCCTTCCAGCTTGTTTTTCAGATATTCGCCGTATACTGTTGGAAATATATTCCTGCCCTTTTTATAAAAAAGCGGCACGCCCAACTCTTCTTCCAGCTGCTTGATCGCCTTGGTAAGCGCAGGCTGCGCGATGTGGATTTCTTCCGCTGCACGCGTCACGTGCCCCAGCTTTGCCACTGTATAAAAATAACGAAGTTTCGCCAGCTCCATATCCACTCCTTTTTATCGGCAAAAATGCCTTTTTTATAACTGTACGTTATCAATTTCATAATAATTATATATTTTACATTATGTTTTGTCAAGCATATAATGTTAACAAACGAAAAAAGAGCGGAGTTCTCCGCTACAAAGGAGTAAAAAAATGGTAACAGTGTTTGAAAGTATTATGCTGATCTGTTTCGGCATTTCTTGGCCGATCTCGGTGTATAAGAGCATCACAGCCAAGTCCACAAAAGGCAAATCGGTCGTATTTACAATCGCGATCATCGTCGGCTATATTGCAGGGATCGCTGGTAAGATCGTGGGCGGTAATTATAATTACGTTCTCGCTCTCTATCTTCTCAATCTCGCGTTCGTCAGCGCAGATCTCGCGTTGTTTTTTGTCAATCGCCATCGCGAACGCCGCGAGCAAGACGAGCGAAAGAGCGACGGCGCGCATTCGATAAAGTACGACCGCACCGCAAACGGAACTTTTGCGGCAAAGGAGGTATGATTTATGAAAACGGAAATACGCGAAAAAGCCAAGATGTATCACGCTATCAACGATATAACGCTCCACGGCGAAATCGTGATTTTTGGATCTACGTTTATGGCAGATTTTCCTTTTTACGAACTGTCTAAAAAATATTTGCTTTCGAGCGCGGTGTACAACCGCAGTATCCGCGAGCTTACCTTGGAAGACGCAGACGAAATTTTATCCGAGTGCGTGTTGGAGCTAAAGCCCTCTAAAATCTTTCTCGCGCTGGGAGAAATGGACGTTGATCGCCCCTCTGCCATCACCACGTACGGCAAAATTTTGAAAAAAATACAGACGAAATTGCCGCTTGCAAAGATCTATCTGCTCCCCGTCGAAAACCCCACAAACGCCCCTACCGTGTCTGCGTTTAACGAAAAATTGCACGCGCTTTGCTGCCGTACGGGCGTCACGTTTTTGGAAATTCCCGATACAAATTCCTCGTCCATAGCTTTATATGAAAAACTATTCAAGCGTTTGCATTGCTTTTTTCGGGACAACCGTCTAACGTTTGCCGAAGCGTTTTCCCTCGCTGAATAACCGCACATCATACATCACAAACGCGCAAAAAGACCGCTCAACGAGCGGTCTTTGTTATTGCCTTTTGAAAATTTATTCTTCTGCCGACGCCAAGAGAGCCTCTCTGTCCGCAATCGCCAGCGCCTCAACCATGCTGTCGATGTCCCCCGTCATAAACGCGTCCAGATTGTACTGGCTAAGCCCGATACGGTGATCGGTCACGCGGCTCTGGGGGAAATTGTACGTGCGGATACGCTCGCTGCGATCCCCCGATCCCACCATACTGCGGCGGCTGTCTTCGCGCGCCTTCGCATTTTGTCCGTTATAAAAATCGTATACGCGCGAGCGCAAAACCTTGAACGCACGTTCTTTGTTTTTGAGTTGCGAACGCTCGTCCTGACAGGTGACGACGATCCCCGTCGGGAAATGGGTGATACGCACCGCGGACGCCACTTTGTTGACGTTCTGCCCACCTGCGCCGCCCGAGTGGAAAATATCGATACGGATATCCTTGTCGTCAATCACCACTTCCACCTCTTCTGCCTCGGGCAGAACGGCTACGGTCGCCGCCGAAGTGTGGATACGTCCCTGCGTTTCCGTCGCAGGAACACGCTGTACGCGATGTACGCCGCTCTCGTATTTTAACAGCTTATACGCACCCGTGCCCGTCACGTTGTAGATCGCCTCTTTCATACCGCCAAGCTCCGTGGCGTTCACGTCGATCTCTTCCACGCGAAGTCGGTGCGCCGCACAATAGTTTAGATACATACGGCAAAGCTCCGCGGCAAACAGCGCAGCCTCTTCACCGCCCGTGCCTGCGCGCACTTCTAAAATGCAACTTCTTTCGTCGTTTTTATCCTTGGGCAGGAGCAAAATTTTCAGCTCATCCTTGATACGGGGCAGGCGCTCTTTGCAATCGTACCCTTCATCGAGGAGCATTTTTTTCATTTCACCGTCCGTTTCGATCTCCGCGAGCGCGAACGCATCGTTCATCTGCCGTTCCACTTCGGTATATTCGGCGTATTTTTCCACCGTTTCCGTCAAGTCGGATTGCTCCTTTGAATACTTCTGCCACGTACCCATGTCCGCGATCACGGCGGGATCGGAGAGCTTTTCGGACAAAAATTCGTACCGCTTTTTTATGTCGTCGAGTTTCTTAAACATACTACCCCTATTATCGAAAATTACGCCCGAAAATAATCGGGCGTATCCGTTTTTATATTACAATTTTTACGTAGCGGTCGATCCCGTTAAAATCTTTCACGATCATCGAATAGCTGCAATTTTTGAACAGCTTAACAACGGCTTTCGCCTCGCCTTCGCCCACTTCCATAATCAGCATACCGCCACGAACCAAACGCTTGGGTGCGTCCTGCGCGATACGTCTGTAAAAATCCAAGCCGTCTTCACCGCCGTCGAGCGCCAAACGCGGCTCGTGATCGCGCACTTCGCGTTGCAACGTGTCGATCGTCGCCGTGGGAATATACGGGGGATTCGTGACAATAATGTCGAATTTTCCGCGCACCTTTTCAAACAGGTCGGACTGCACGAATTTGATGTCCTGCGCGCCGTTGCGCTTTGCGTTTTGCTTTGCCACTTCGAGCGCATCCGCGCTGATATCCACCGCCGTCATTTTCACTTCACGATGGTATTTTTCCAGCTCTTTGAACGCGGCAATCGCGATCGCTCCGCTACCCGTGCACAGGTCGAGAATACTGTTCCCTGCCTCCGCTGCGCCGACGACCATCATCACCATTTCTTCCGTTTCAGGACGGGGAATCAGCACCCGTTCGTCCACTTTTAACGTGTAGCCGCAAAAATCGGTGTCGCCGATGATATACCAAAGGGGACGCCCCGTCAGTCGTTCGTCCGCGATACGGATAATCTCTTTCGATTCCGCTACGCGCAAAATTTTCTCTTCCGTCGCCACCGCGCTCTTCGGGATTTTTAAGGTGAGCGCGAAAATCCACTCCGCCTCGTCCTCTTCGATGCCCTGTGCGGCAAAACGCTTTTTCGTGTTCTTCAGGAGCGCGGACATCTTGCCCGTCGTCGCGAATACGCGTTCGGGGATCGTCTGATCGGCTTCCATTTTCAGCACCGTTTCAAACGCCGTAATCGCACACTCGATCATGCCGTCCTCGGGCTCGCGCGTCGTCAAACGCTGCAACAGCAATCCAGGCAACTTTAACGGATAAACCAACACGTTGTCCGTCTTTGCCAGCAATCGCAAAATTTCGTACGAAATCCCTGCGATCACGGGCAACATTAATATGCTGACCGAAAGCGAAATCGCCAAGAACGCTTTTTTATTAAAGCCCAGCGGCAGCATATATACCAGCCCCGTATTCACCAAACAACCGATGATAATGCTCACCACCACGACGATGAACAAGAACGTCGTGCCGCAACGATCATGCACGCGCGAACAACCGCGCACGTTCTCCACCGTCAACTCCTTGCCTTTCTCAAAGCACGTGATCGTTTTATGCTCCGCACCGTGACACATATACACCCGTTTCATATCGGGCAGCAGCGCGATGAGGACAATGTATAAAATGAACAGCGCCAAGCGGATTCCGCCTGCCGTCAGATTGTACCAAAGGCTCTCAATCGTGCGTACGTTGCTGTCGAACGCAAGCTCTGCCAAGAGCTTTGGCGCGACCACGAACAGCCCGAGCGCGAGCACGATGGCAAAGAACACCGCAACGCTCTGCATTACGCCCGAAACGTCGATTTTGTGTTTCTCTTTCAGCCATTTTTCCGCCTTGGTCTGCTCGTCTTCGTCCTCGATCGCAACGTCCATACTACGCATCAAAATACGCGTGCCGTCTATTAGCGAGCGCACGAAACTGATCACGCCGCGGATAAAGGGCGCACGGGTGATTTTTTTCTTTTTTTCGGGCGGAGTGAGATACTCCGATTCGATTTGCACCGTGCCTTGCGGATCGCGAACCGCGGACGCCATCGCGCGTTTACCGCGCATCATCACCCCTTCGATCAACGCCTGACCGCCGATATAGGTACGGTTGGTTTTTTTACAGCTCATAAACAGCCTCTTTTTTTTTCGATACTTTCTCTAATTATATTATATGCGCGCGATACGCCGCAAGGGAGCGTACATAGACGTACGTGACCGAGCCGCAGCCCAAAAACGCGATGCAGCTCTGTTGTTAAAGAAAAAAATGAAAAAGGCTTTAAGACTAAAGTGCCTTAAAGCCCATCATTACCAATTAAAGACCATATCTCTTTTTGAACTTATCGACACGTCCACCGGTATCAACTAACTTCTGCTTGCCCGTGAAGAAGGGATGGCAATTGCTGCAAATATCTACTTTCAGCACTTCGCAATCTTTCGTCGTGCCCGTTTTGAAAGTAGCTCCACAAGCGCAAGTCACTGTCACTTCGTGATATTTAGGATGGATATCAGCTTTCATTATATTCACCTCGCTGTTTCTTTTTTCGTATGCTAACCAATTATAACGCTTTTTTTTCTACTCGTCAACTGTTTTTGACGGGAATTTACAAAAAATACTTGCAAATTCGTGAAAAATAGTTTATACTTAATTTACCCGTGCGGAGCGCGTGGAGTTTTCCTCGCCCCAATATACCCCACGGCGGCAGAAAAAAGGAAGTCGTATGAAAGTCTGGCAACTGGCTTATCCGCACAATTTACAGCACGTAATTGCGCCCGATCTCAAACTTACCAGCGATAAAGTAAAGGTTAAAGTCACCAAAGCGCTCATCACCGAAACGGACGTGGCGATCTATTCGGGCGCAATCAAAGTAAAAGCCCCCTTTATCCCCGGCAGATTTGCCATCGGTCAGGTCACCGAAGCGGACGAAAACGCCTTTTTACAGCGCGGTCAACGCGTGTATCTTGCAGGCGTCACCGAAGACGAACTCTCCCCCGACGGCTTGCAGATCGCAGGCGAAACGGCGGACGGGTTTTACCGTGACTTTGTGCTCGCGAACCCCGACGACGCGTATATTCTGCCCAACTCCGTCACCGACGAAGCGGCGTTTTTGATCGACGCAATCGCGCTCGCCGAACACGTTGTCGATGAAATGCATATCGAGGTGGGACAGCATATTTTGGTGCTGGGCGGCGGCGTATATGCCAACGTTTTGTGCCAGATCCTGATCTATCATCGCGCCGTGCCTATTCTGGCGGATAACAACGCGGAGCGTCTTGCGCGCGCAAAACGCAGCGGTATCTATTACACCTTCCCTAACGACGAAAATTTGCGTCAAAATGTACTGAACGTGACGGGAGGAAAGCTGGCGGACGGCGCGGTATATATCGCGTTCAACAACCGTTGCGAGCCTTCCGTTCTCTTCCCTTTGGTCAAGCGTGAGGCATACGTTTCGTTCTGTTCTTTGACAGGAAAAAATCTGCACGTCAATCTCGAATACGCGATGAAGAACAACGTGACCATAAAAGGGATCACGGAGAGCCGCGAATTCGTTTCTACCGCCATCAATTTGCTCGCAAACAAAGCGGTAAATTTCTCGGAATTCCCCTTCCGCAGCTCGCGCGAAGAAGAATTGCCGCAGCTTCTTGAAAACCACGCGGCAATTTTGAGCAGCGGCGCGCCGATGCCCGAACAGTTTGATATTGTAAAGTTCATTTTCTAACGGAGTTTTTTCTATGAAATATATCATCGCATCGGACATACACGGTTCGGCGGCGTGGTGCGAAGAGCTGCTGTCCGCGTTTGCGCGCGAAGGCGCTGACAAGCTCGTATTGCTCGGCGATATTCTCTATCACGGACCGCGCAACGATTTCCCCGACGGCTACGCCCCTAAAAAGGTGTTCGCTATGCTCAACGCCATCAAGGACAAAATCGTTTGCGTTCGCGGAAACTGCGATAGCGAAGTCGATCAAATGGTGCTGGAATTCCCCATTATGGCAGATTATGCGCTCCTGCCCCACGGCGAAAAAACGCTGTTTTTGACCCACGGGCATCTCTTCGACGATCAAAAACCTCCCCTTTTGAAAGCGGGCGACGTCCTTTTGAACGGGCATTTTCATAATCCCTATCACAAGGTCCTTGAAAACGGAGTAATCTACGCCAACTGCGGCTCGGTGGCGCTGCCCAAAGACGGCACTCCGCACTCGTATATCCTGCTCGACGGCGACACGCTGTACTGGAAGGATTTGGAAACGGGCGGCTTTTTTAATTATCTCGCTCTGTAAAATCGCATAAAAGTTCGTTTTTAACGCACGTCGCTTTTGCAAAAAAAGCGACGTCTTTTGTTTTTTATCGATTTCGTCGTTTATTTGCTTGACTGCAATCGAAAAATATGATACTATAATTGATAACCAAGTTTTTCAAAAGGAGTGCAAGATTATGAAAAAAGAAATCCCTTACAAAATCTATTTAAGCGAAAGCGAGCTCCCTTATACTTGGTGCAACTTGCGTGCGTTTATGAAGAACAAACCTGCGCCACTGCTCGATCCTAACACGATGCAACCGATCACGGTGGACGCGCTGTCCAAGGTGTTCTGCGAAGAGCTGGCAAAGCAGGAGCTGGACGATACGACGCAATATATCGAAATTCCCACCGAAGTGCGCGATTTTTATAAAATGTACCGCCCTGCCCCCCTTATCCGCGCGTATTGCTTGGAGAAAAAGCTGGGCACACCTGCAAAGATTTATTATAAGTTTGAAGGCAACAACACCAGCGGTTCGCATAAATTGAATTCCGCAATCGCACAGGCGTATTACGCGAAAGAACAGGGTTTGAAAGGCGTGACCACAGAGACGGGTGCTGGGCAATGGGGTACGGCACTCTCGATGGCGTGCTCGTATTTCGGGTTGGACTGCAACGTGTTTATGGTAAAATGCTCGTACGAGCAAAAGCCCTTTCGCCGCGAAGTGATGCGTACCTACGGCGCGAACGTCACTCCGTCCCCGTCGATGACGACGGAAGTGGGCAGAAAGATCAACGAGCAATTCCCGAATACGAACGGCTCGCTCGGCTGCGCGATCTCCGAGGCGGTCGAGGCGGCGTCCACGCGCGAGGGGTATCGCTATGCGCTGGGCAGCGTTTTGAACCAAGTCCTTTTGCATCAGTCCGTCATCGGTATGGAAACGAAAACGGCGCTGGACAAATACGGCGTGAAAGCGGACGTGATCATCGGCTGCGCCGGCGGCGGCAGCAATCTCGGCGGCTTGATCGCGCCGTTTATGGCAGAAAAATTGCAGGGCAAAGCGGACTATCAGTTCATCGCGGTAGAGCCTTCGTCCTGCCCCACGCTCACGCGCGGCAAATATGCGTACGACTATTGCGACACGGGCAAAATTTGTCCGCTGTCCAAAATGTACACGCTCGGCTCGGGCTTTATCCCTGCGGCGAGCCACGCAGGCGGATTGCGCTATCACGGTATGACGTCCACCCTGTCCGAGCTGTACGATCAGGGCTTGATGGAAGCGCGCTCGGTAAAACAAACGGACGTATTCGAGGCGGCGGAATATTTTGCGCGTATCGAAGGCATCTTGCCTGCGCCCGAATCCAGCCACGCGATCCGCGTTGCGATGGACGAGGCGATCAAGTGCAAGGAAACGGGCGAAGAAAAGGTGATCGTATTCGGTCTGACGGGCACGGGATATTTTGATATGATGAGTTATGAAAAATTCCACGACGGCAAAATGACCGACTATATCCCCACGGACGAAGAAATCGAAAAGGGCTTGGCAGGGCTGCCGAAACTCTAATTTTGCATAAGCTATATAAAAACACTTGCGGTTGTTCGCAAGTGTTTTTTTGTTTCATCGCGATACGTCCCCCCTCCTTTGGGGATAGCCACATCTATTTTTTACCGCATTTGCGGCAAAGCGCACACGTCACAAAACGACGGCGTTTGACCATCGAATTTTGTCAAATGCATTTTCGGGCATATATATTCCGTGACGACACAAAAAAATCGGGCGTTTACCATTGTTAGTAAACACCCGATTTTTCCTTTTTTATACGTCACGTTCCACCGCGATTACGTGCAAGGGGGGAATTACGATCCGCGTCGTTTTACGCGCCACGTGTTTTCCAGCGGCAAACTCCGCACTCGACAAATACACGCGTTCGCCGTCGGCAATCGGCAATTCGATCTCCACTTCTTCGCGCGTGTAGTTCGCAAAGAAATCCACCTGTTTGCCATTAAAACGGAAAGCGTTGGACAGGACTTTTTGCATTTTCTTCTCAAACTCCTGCCGTCTAAACACCGTAAACGTGCACGTTTCGTCGCAGACGTACGGCAACGGTTTTGCCATATCGCCGTAGCAAAGATAGTCCTTCGCCGCGACTCGCCACCCGTTGTATTCTTTGATGAGTGCAAACGTGCTGCTCTGTTCAGGCAACGGGATATTTTTCCGCGCTGCGCCCCAATGGTGCATAATTTCGCCATCCTCGTTGATGACAATCGTCAGCATATCCCCTGCCAAGAACGAATACGTCAGGCGATACCGATAATCGTCTTCGTGGAAACGGAATTCACAACAGGTCTGGTTTCCCATAAAGTTGTTCACGCGGCTGTGATAAATATACGCGTACGCAGGCACGGCGTCGCCCACCAGCTCCGCGAGCGTCCAGCGATTATCACTGAATAACAGGTTCTTAATGAACGGCTCTGCCGCTGCCGATTCGCACCCGAAAATTTTCTTGTCCTGGTATACGTCTTCCAAAATGGAATTGACTTCGTCCACCTGCCAGCTGCCGGGAACGGGGGGGTGTCCGTGCGATTTTGAATAGCAAAAATAGCTGCCGCCGCCGTGATTTTGATCCAAAAGCTGGATATAATCCACACCTGCGCCCAGCATATTCTCCACTTCTCTCGCGATTACGTCTTTCAAAAACTTGCTAGTCGGGCAAAAATCATAGCCGCGTGCCTGTGGCGTGCATACCGTGCGGTATTCTAAACGCTGGTCAGGTCCTACACACATCTCCGCCTGCAAATTCTTCTCTGCAAATTCCTGCTCCTTGTTGTACTCGGGCACGACATTGCTCTGCTGCGTCCAGGCAAAGCCACTGCAATACAATCCCAAATAATGCCCCATTGCGTGCAATTTATCTGAAAACGCGCGGAAATTCTCTTCGCCGCCGTACGGCGGCCAAACGTAAGGGGGCGACCAAGGCGCTGTCCCTTCCCAATGCATCAGCAAAATCATCAGTTTGCTCTTTGTTTTTTCCGCGATGCGCTCCACTTCCGCCAGCAAATTGTCGTACGGATAGAGCTTGCTCTCCGTCATTGCACCCGTGTCGTGCGCGCCGCGTACGGGCAATGCCACTACGAGCGGCGATTCTGCATACCATACGGGCAAATCTTCGTTCTCGCACAGCTTTTTCACGTCGCTCACGCGCTCGTACCAAGCGCGGTAAATGTCGCACGCGTCCTGCCACTCTCCCTCAAAAAAGCGGAATACCGTATCGAAATCAACGGCAAAATCCGCGCCGTATTCCGCGCCGCTATAATAGCGCAGCTGCAATTTTACACGTTCGTCTTTGTGGTAAAAATCAATCTGTTTTACGTTTTTGTTTGTATCGTGACAGCCCACGTACAAGCCGCCGCCGTCGTACATATACGCCAAAAATTGCGATTGCACCATATTCGGGAACACGCCGAACGTACCCCAGCTGGGATAGCAAGGGTCTTCGTACGGCCACATTTTGTCCTTTGGATAGCTGACCAACGCGCCCTCGTTAAAAATCCATAAAATCTGCGATTTTTTCGAGCCGTCCAGATCGTCCTGCCAAGAAACACCGGGGTATTCCAGCCACTCGATCAGGTCTTTCGTATGGTTTTTGACCATCGCACGGAAACGGAATTCCTCGTTTTCTCCACGCGTAATGCAAAGCTCTACCGTAAACTCGCCCTGATAGGCATACGTCAAACAGCAGCCGTTTTCGATGATTTCCTCATTTTCGAAAGCAAAATCGAACGCGGAAATTTTTTCGTTTTCATAGTTCTCTCTTATAATCGAAAGCACGAAGAGCGGATACGTATTCCCCTGACACAAATCACGACCGTTGCCGCAAAGCGACACAATCTTCCCTTGCTTGGGCGCAATCTCTATCGCCACCCTTCCGTTTTCAATTCTCAAAACGTTCATAAAATACTATTCCTATCGATTTGGTTTCCACCCCCGACGGTTACCCGTCGGGGGTTTTTACCAGAGTTTTTACTTATTCTGCGTCAGCGTTTGCCTGTGCCACAGGTTTCAGGTCGATCGTACCTGCCGTCTTATCGATATGCCAGTACGGACAATCGAAGAACGTCAACAGCTCGTCGTTTGCCTCTTCTGTAATCATCCAAGAAATCTTTGCGTGGAAACCACCGTTCGCGCCCCATTCAGCGCCTGCGCCTTCCGACGAGCCCTTTGCGCCTTCATAGCCACCGACGACGCCCACTCTGCTCGCGCCTTTATCTTGGTCCATTGCATAGTGGAAGTTGCCGTTTGCGTTTTTAAGATCTACCACTACGTTTTTAATCGTAGAGTTAGCCTCCATACCGTAGCAAATTACGGCAAGGTGTTCTGCGCCTTCATCCATATTCGTCGTCGTAATGTCCAAATATACGTTTTCAATCGTACCTTTTTGCCATTGACCGAAGATACCGTAGGCGGGATATTTACCCATATCCGTACAATCCTGCGTCGCACCGCTGAATTTCACGTTTTTGATGCTCGATTTTGCATCGAACAAACACTTCACAAAGCCTTTCGTGTACGTGAAGTTTTTAATTGAATAACCGCGACCGTCAAGGATACCCAAAACGTTCGCTCCGTCACCAAGCGTTGCACCTTGATAATCGATATCGTTCAAAAGTACCGCATACCAGAAACTCTCACTCGTTCTCCACGCTTCCAATTCGTCCTTCGTGCTAATACCTAATACGTACACGCAAACGTTGAGCGAATAATCAGCGCTCGGCGTAATCAACGTATATTCGTGCAAGCCGCCGGGTGCGTTCACAAACGTAAGCGAGCTGCCGCTAACCGAATACGTGATTTCCGCATCGCCGCAAAGAACTTTCGTCACCTGCGACAGGTCAAGCCCTTCTACCGCGGAGAGATCGATCGTCGAATCGCCCGTATCATAAGACCATTTATTTTCGCTGCTACCCTTTACAAGGTATTCGCCTACAATCGCAACCTTTTCTTTTGCGATCGTGTATTCGAATTTCTTGCTAAATTCGGGATATGCTTCGCAGCTAACTACCACGTCAAAGGACGAACCGACCGTTGCGTCCATGCCGATCGTCACCACACCGTTTTCGATCGTGATACCGTTCGTATAACCATCCAACGTATAGGTAAGAGGCACAAGGGACGTGTCCGTGAAGGAGATCGTACCGCCCAAGTGTGCGGTACCCGTTGCGAGCACCGCAGGGTTCGCCATATCGTCCGTATAATCGCTCATCATAGGCACGCCGTTTTCGTCCGTCGTCCAAGGATATGCCCACGTCGAGAAATCTACCGCCGAAATCATCTCCGATTCGCTTGCATACTTCTTAATGTAATCCGCATGTGTACTAGGGATATAAACGGACGCGTTGCAGACACAATGTACGTTGCTGATACGGTTGGAAATAGCGTCTATGTTTTCAAAGTGCGAGCCGAGAACGTAATGATTCTTCGTACCGTCACTGTGTACGTTTGCAACAATATTATGCGCTTGGCTGTTGCCACTTGCACCAATAAACAACGCACCCGTATGTTCCTTTTCTCCTACGTTGACGAGTTTACCCTGTACCACTACGTTTTCAACGCGACCGTACATGTATTTCGCCAAGATAGGCACTACGCCGTTCGAACAGTCTGCCAATACGTTGACGAATTGCAGATTAACAAGACCTGCCTCTAATCCAACGGCGCTATACGTCTGATTGATAAAGCCTCTATCCGTGACAAAGTTCGAAATCGTATGCCCAAGACCGTCCAAAATGCCACAAACGTTGTTCGTAGGCTTACCCAGCATTGCACCACCACAATCAATATCGTTTAAGAGAACCGTATAGCCCCAGTGTTCCTTCGTTCTCCAAGCCTCCAAATCCTCGAACGTAGAGATACCTACCGCATATACGCAGCCATCAATCGTATAATCTTCCGTCGCCGTTTCCAGCGTATAGATTTGATAACCGCCGGGAGCGTCCGTCAAAGTAAGCGTAGATCCACTCACCGAGAATTCTACTTCTCTACCCGTGCACACTACTTTTTCCACCTTGGAAAGATCAAGCCCCGTCGCGGACAAATCGATCGCTGCCACACCCGTTCTGGATTCACCTGCCAAACCGCCAGAGCCGCCGTACTGACCTGCGCTACCGTCCACTAAGAAATTCACTTCTTTTGCAATTACTTTCTTGGTGACCGTAACCGAAATAACCGTGTCGTACGTATCCTGTTCGGTGGTGTACGATACCGTGATTTCCGCCCTGCCTGCGCCCACCGCTACGATCTTGCCGTCCTCTACTTTCGCAACAGTTTCTGCGGTAGTTGCCGTCGTAAACGTGGGATTTTCCACCGCTACGTCGTTGATAATAACGGAAATGTTAGAAAGGTCATACCCTTCTTCCGCAACCACGAGATTGAGCTTGTTTTCAGGCAAATCCACAATCAGCGCGCCATATTCGATTACCGTCACCGATACCGTCTTTTCCGCCACCGTCACGCCTTTCCAAGTAGCCGTCACCGTGACCGTCTGCGTACCGTATTCCGCGCCGACGAGCGCATACGCGCCCTCGTCTTCTTCCACGCTTACCTTGTCGCCTTCCGTCGCAACGCTCACCGTCACGTCCGCCATCTCTTCGCCGTTCAATTCCACCGTAAGGTCGAGATCTTCGTAGATCCCTTTGATGATTTCCATTTCGTCGTCAAGCGCCGTAAATGCAACCGTGCTTTCCGTCACCGTCACCGTACAAGTCGCCGTCAAATCGCCTGCCGTTGCAGTGATCACCGCTTCGCCTGCGCCAAACGCAGTCACCACGCCGTCCTCTACCTTCGCAACCGCATCGTTAGACGAAGACCACTCGATCGTATCTTCCGCGTTTGCAAGCGTAGCCGTCAACGTGCCGCTGGTGTACTGCCCGAGTGCCAACGTCGCCTGATCGAGCGTGAGCGAAGGCACTTTCTCTTCTTCGGAAGAACTTTCCGTTTCCGACGATACTACGTCTTCGGACGAGCTTTCCACCGTTTCGGACGATACCACGTCTTCAGACGACGCCTGTTGCGAGCTGTTGCTACCCGTTCCGCCGCCTTTCTTACCGCAGCCAGCAAAACCGATAGACGATACTGCCATTACGGAGAGCAGCGACAATAACAATGCCAATTTCTTTTTCATATATAAAATCCCTCCTTATTGTCTCCTTATTCTAATATTCCGTCGATCGTACCGAATTCGGACAGCATGTTAAAATCCAAGCGGTTGCAATCTGCCTTGAATTCTGCCTTAAACGCCGCAAAATCCACGTCGCTAAACGTCGAAGAATACAACGTCATCATCAAATAACGGTTCGTTATCGTTTCGCAAACGATATTATCGTAAATATTCTGATACAGCGTGGGATCGGTGGTCTTGTACACTTCGATCGCTTTCTTTGCCTCTTCCATCGCGTCCAGCTGCCCTACCAAATACCGTTTCGGCCAGTACGTTTTATCCTTGGGCGAAGTGTAGATATTGCCGCTCTTACCCAGCAGCTCCTGTTGCTTACACATCGCTCTCCACGTCCAGAACGTACCTTCCATAATATCCGCCGCTTCGCGATATACTTTGTCGAAGTAATCGGAAATGAGTTCGTTCATATCCAAATTGCAATTCCACATCAGCTTGGAGAACAAATACCCTTTCAAATCGTCATAACCCGTGTTTTGGTGCTGGTTATAATTCCCCTGCGCCCACAAAAAGCTCGTGCCGTGCGATACGAAATATCTAATCATGTCTTGGAACGCGCCGTACGAATCGTACGGAATCAGATAGTTGTCAAAGTACACGGTATATGCCCAAACGAAATAGCTATCCGCCGCCTCGTGCCAGCTCTCCATAATTTGGCGAACGTTCACGCCTGCTAAGGGATCGGTCACGCTCTTGGTATAATCCTCGTAAATCAACGCGATCCATACCGATACGTTATCGCGCAATTTCATTTCCAAACCAGGAATATTCTCGTCGTCAATGAGCGACCACGTGCCGTCTTCGTTCTGCTTTACGGGTGCTTGCTCCGATTTATGATAAGCAAAGAACATAAATTCGACTTCTCTTCCACCCTGCTCTTCATCCAACCAAATTTCAATTTTTTCCGCTACGTCGTTGACAAAGCGGATTTGCGTAGCCGAGTTCGCGCCGCCGTAGAACGTCTTCATCGCAAGGCAGCTATCGCACTCGCACCACGTCTTGACGTCCATCTGTGTAATACTGAACGCCTTTTGCGACGGGTTTCTAAGCAAGATTTCCTTGATGTTGCCCACCGCACAATCGACCATCGCCGCGTATTCCACCGCGTCGCCGTGCGCCGTGTAACAAAGCTGCGTTCTGTCGCCGCTAAACCAAGCGCCGTGCTCGTCCATGTGCTCTTCAATGGGAACGACGTATTTCAAAACGTTATGCGCGTTTCCCTCGGGAACGATGATTTCGTTCTTGTTGACCATATACATACGGTTGATCGTCGCTCTGTCCAACATTTCCGCACCCGTCACGGGAATACGGTATTCGATGTCGGGCACTTCCTTCACCGAAACGTCGGGCAACGCCAAATCGCGCACGCCTTTTTGATAGTACATTACTTTACTGTTATACACTTCAAAATCAATCAGTATTTTTAATAGATCGTACGCGCCGTACAGTACGCCGCGTGCACCACCGCTCACGAACAGAGATTTGCCTGCCGTTTCGATCTGGTATCCCTGCCAGCCCAACGTTTCGTAATCGATCTCGACGTTCGCCGCCTCCAACAACGCTGTGTCGCCGAGCGAAATGTATTTCGCCTCGTCCACCGACACCGACAAACTATCGTCCGTCACCACGGGGAGCTTTACCCCCGTCGCACTCTGGAAAATGGTCTGGAATTCGGTGATCGCCAGCGCAATTTCGCTCTTTTGTTCTTCTTTGACCAAAATCTGATACTCGGAAACGCCGTTCTCTACGAGCTTGTGCGCGGTCGTTGCCACCGATCTCTCGTGCGTTTTGCCCTCCGCCACCACAGGCGCGATAGGCTCTGCGTAGTTGCCGTTGTCCTTTTTACCGCAAGCCGCTACGGAGAATAACGAGATAGTTGCTAATAACCAAGCAAATATTTTTCTTCCTGTTTTCATTGTCATACCTCCGCCACCGTGATCTTATGATATTCGGATACGAAATTGCCTTCGCTGTCGCTGACCATATACACAACGACGTACGTGCCTGCGTCCGTCGCACGGAAACCTGTTTCGTTATCTTGAAGTTCGGTCACAATACCGCTTGGCGAGAACACGTATCTGTGCACGATAAGTTCTTTCGTCACGTTATCCGTTGCCTTTGCGTTGGGTACGGATACGTTATCACCCACCTTTGCGTTCGTCGGCAGCGTACCCAAAATCTCCAACGTGGGATCTTGCGTATCGATTACCCAGAATACGAGAGGCAGCATCGTTTCGTTATCAAAATTATCCTTTGCGGAAACTTCCAACGTATATCTGCCGTATTCGGGCAATTTTACCTGCAACTCCGTAAGATTGTACAACAAGTTTTCAATGCGTACCCCCGAAGTCGAGCTCATTACCGCACCGCTCGGCGACGTGAGCGTAATGTACGCGTCCACGTCCCCCGACAAAACGTCGTTGGCAATAATCTCGGGCAGGGTGACCACCGAATTGATCTCGTATTCGCCGCCGATCGATCCGATGACGTCGATCAAAGGCTCCATATAGTCGGCAGGTCCGTTATTAAAGTATGTATCGTTCAAGCTGGTGACCGAAAGGGTTGCGCTCGTGTCCGCCTTTACGCCTTCGATCGCATACGTCACGTACACGCGGTTCTTCGCGAACCCTTCGAACGGCTCGCCGTTCAGATACGTTTGCACCTGCAAAATATTATCGTTCGCTACGTCGTAATACACTACGTTTTGTTCCGCCTCAAAGGCAAGGCTCAAACGCGTGCCCTTTTTCAGTGTTCCCGAAACGCTCATCGCGGCACTCGCGTTGTCGTTCACGTAGAACGTCGCCGCAGACCCCGTCAGCGTATAGGTGAATTTGATCTGTTTTGCATCGTCCGTAATATCGGTGAGATAGACGTGTACTTTCTTCGCGTTAAAGCTCTCGTCCGTCAGCGTGAGATCGCTGCGGAAAAACACGGACGTCACGTGGTTTAAGAACGCAAATTCCTCGTCCGCCATCGCCGTCAAATCCACCGCTCTCGTCTTTGCCTTTGCGACGCCGTTTTCGCCGCAAAGGAAATATTTGCTCACGTCCAAACGATCGCCGTCCATTACCGCATACACGGGCAGCGTCTTGCGATAGGTATTCACCGCATCGCCCACTTTCGCCGTATAGACGATTTCCGCCGACGAAACGTTGCCGGGCACGTAAACGTTGCCGTTCACCGCCATTTCTTCGCCGTTCTCGATCACCGTCACCGTCGTTTCGATCGCTTCGCCCGCACCCGTCACGTAGTTATACGCGTGGATCTTGGGCAGAGTATAACAGTTGCCTGCAATCAAGTATTTAGGCAGGAGCGGCGTTTCGATGAACGTCGGTTTTTCCGCCGCCGTGATCTCGATCTCGTGCGTGATCGTTTCCGTCTGTTCTACATAGTCCTGCAAAACATAGGTGACCACGAGCGTACCGACTTTATTCGGTCGGATTGCGCCGTTTTGAATCTCAATAGGTTCACCGTTCAACGTCGCGCTGACGTCCACCGCCACGTTCCCGATACCGCCCGTCGTCGTATAGGCAGGAATTTCGTATTGCTCTCCCTGCACATACGTCTGCGGAATTTCCGCGCCGAACGTAATCGCCAACGGATCACAGCTTGCCACGACCTTGATCTCTACGATCTTTTCCGCTACGTTGCCGTGTTTATCGGTCGCGGAATAGACGATGTGATGAGGTACTTGCATACGAGGGGTGAATTTCCCGTTCTTGATTATCACTTCTTTTTTGTTTGTAGAATAGTAATTGGTATATACCTTTACGTCCACTTCCGTTTCGCCGTCCACCGCGTCGAACGCCGAGTACGGGAAAATTCTATACGGCTCGTTCTTCAACGCGTTGGGAATCGTTTCGGTGGTATATTCGCCAAAATCCACGCTCAACGCAGGCGCTTTTTCGTCGCAGAGCGCGGGGTTCGCCATATCGTACTCCCCGTACTGCGAAACGAGCACTGTCGCCGTTTCCTTTTTGTGTCCGTCCAAACGGATACGGCAATACACTTCGTTGCTCGTAAAGCCGTCCCAAATATACGTGCCGAAATACGCAGGATCGTCAAAATCGATGATAAAGCTCTTTGCGCCGGCATAGTTCACCGTGTACATCGCGTTTTGGCTCACGCTGTAAAAAAGCCCCGTGCCGCTACTATTGCCGAGCAGACCGCTAAAATTAAATACGGAATACTGCCCGTATTCGTTGTTGACGTGCAATTTATCCGAGCCCGTTTCATATCCCGTCAGCTTTTGTCCGTTGCTCGCACCTGCCAAGAAATAGCTGACGTCGGACGTGTCTTCCATCAAAGGATTACCACTGATGCGCACTTTGAGATAGTTCGTGGGATCATACACGTCGATAATCTCGATTTCCACTCTTGTATATTCCGCCGAACCTTTCGTGTGCGTAATCGGAAAAATTGTCACGAACGCCTGATCTTTTTCTTCCATCTCTTCGAGATCGACGACGTTTTTGAGCGTCAACACGTCCCCGGGCACGAGCGCCGCTTCCAACCCCGTCAACGTGGGATAGATCGAATCGTATCCATATTCCACGTACTCCAACGAAGAATCGTCTTTACCTACGTAATACGCTCTGTTCTCATCGACGGGCGTTTCCGTTTGCGACGGCGTAGCCGTTACCAAAGCACCCTGCGGACGGTCCGCCGCCACCGTCGTACCTACACCGACGGAAAGGCTCGCCGCGAACGCCAACGCCAAAATACCGAGTGCGATATTTTTACCTTTTATTCTCATAGAGTTCTCCTTATTTTTTATTTCAAACCGCCGAGCGATACGTTCCCGAGTAATTTCTTTTGACAAACAAGGAACAGGAGTAACAACGGCAACGCCAGCATCATACACGCCCCCAAACGATAGGGCACGTTGTCCATAAACGAACCCTGCGTACAATGGTACAAGCCGTACGAGAGCGTCGGGAAACTAGGCATATACAGAATAGGCGTCTGATAATCGTTCCAGAACGCGATAAAATTCAGCAGGAATACGCTGGTGATGACACCCGTGACCATCGGGAACATAATCTTCACCATTACGCTAAAATTCCCAGCCCCGTCCAAATACGCCGCTTCCGTATAATCTTTCGGGATTACTTTGAGCGCCGCATAGAACGACAGGAAATACAGCCCCGATACGTACGATTTCATAAACAGCATACCGTACACGGTGTTGTATAGATGCAGGTTGGTCGCCATACGCAGCTCGGACGGCATCGTACCTACCGCAGGGATAATCATTTGGAAAATAACGATCGCGTAGATCCAACCGCAAAACTTGAAGTTAAATCTCGCCACCACGTACCCCACCAACAGGGACACGAGCGTACAGCACGCCGACGTACCGAACGCGTACCAAACGGAGTTCAACAGCATTGTGGGAATACCGACGTTGACGAACTGCCCCGTCGCTGCGATTTCCTTTTTCCCTTTGAACGCCTTGAAAATGGCTTTGTAGTTATCCCAATGCCAATCCTTCCATTTCTTGGGCAGACCGACAGGATCTTCGGCATAAGCGATCCAATCTTTCAGCGATGTATATCCCGACCAAATAAGCGGAATAATCAACGACAACGCATACGCCAAGAGTACGGCAAAGCTAACAATCATAAAGACGGGAATACCCTTGCTCTTTTTCTTAAAAATCTTCATATCCGCACCCCCCGTCACTCTACCGAAGGCCCGAATTTATCGAGCGCCCAACGGGTTAACAGCGTCAACGGCGCTGCAATCAGCGTCAACGATACGCCGTAGGTTGCATATAACAAAAATTCTGCTTTTGTCGCGCGTTCCACACCACGGAACAGATAATAACCTACCGTCATAAACCTGCCCAGCGTGTCCATACCTTCGAACGCAACTAAGTTGATTTGGTTTAAGAAAAGGTTTGCCACGCCCGTGATCAGGAACGTCTGGATCGTGGGATAAATGAGCGGCAGGGTAATACTGAAAAATTCGCGGAAAGGCTTTGCACCGTCCAGCTTTGCCGCTTCCGTAATCGACGGATCGATACCGCTCATCGCGCCCGAATACATCAATACCTGCGTACCGAACCCGATCCATACGTTATAGAACAGGATCGTGCCAAATCGCGTATCCAAATTCGCGTACAGCCCTTCTTTCATATGGAATACCGTGGGGAATACTTCTTCCACAAAGCTGCGGAAAATGAGTACCGTCACCATCGCCGACAAAATCGACGGCGCGAACAGCAACGCACGGAACAGCCCCGAACCGGGCATTTTTTTGGATATGTACAGCGAGAATACGAGCGCCAGCGTAATCCCCACCAACGTGACCACAAAAAAGGCAATAAACGAGTTTTTCAACGCGCTCAAAAACAGCCCTTCGTTGCGGATCGTGGTAAACATCCACTTGAAGTTATCGAAGAGATGCGCAAAGCCTTGGAATTTGTACGAGCCGCGCAACGTCTCTTCGTTAATTTCGTATTTTTGAAAAACCATCACGAAGGAGTTGACGTTCACGCCGACGTAAAAGATGGCAAATTGCACCATCGGCACGAGCAACACCAACAGACAAAAGATCAGGTCTTTCTTCTTTTTTTGGTTCATCGCTTTTGTTTTCATTTTTGAACTACTCTTTTTTGCAATTTTTAATTTTAGCTATTATTAGAGGATATCTTTCCACGTGTTTGCGTTATACTTCGTGCGGAAAGCATTGAACAGCTGTTCTGCCGTCTTGCCGCTCTTGATCGCGATCATCGGATCGGGATCGCTGATCGTACCCATTTGGTAATCGTCCGCGAGCGCCGTATAGTTCTTCTGGAAAATCGGATTATCGGACGCAGGCATCAGGTATCTTACGCCGCCAAGGAAGTCGATAATGCTCTGCGTGTACGGAGCGAGATCATCGTAGATGTTCGAATAATCTACCTTGAAATTACGCGTAAGGTTGGTCGTCTGCACGAATTCTTCCAGCGATTTTTGCGTTTCGCAATAACGCAAGAACGTCTTTGCCAGCTCTTTCTTGTCCTCGTCGATATACGCGGAAATGAACGCCATCTGGTTGAGCGAATCCACCACCGTCGTCTGTTCGCCTACCTGTGCTTCCGTTGCCTTCGGCAAGGGCATAATGCGCAGATTTCTTTCCTGCAAGGACGAGTTTGCATAGCTTTCCATATCCGTGAACGCGCTGCTCGATTCGTTTACCCAGTACAGCCCTTCTACCAGCATACCGATGTCTTGTACTTTGGACGAGAAACGGCTCAAAAGGAAGTTCCTCTGTGCGTCCGTGTGCGAAACGGACGTGTTGAACGATTTGGAGAAATAATATTCGTTCGTGTAAATGTCTTCAAAGAATTTGAACGTGTAATAATAGCTCGCCGAGCTGAAAATCTCGTAGCCGTTCGTGTTGTCCACGATCGTCACGGGATCTTTGTACGTGACGTTGCCGTCCTCGTCGATGGTATCTACCAGCTTGCTCATCGTGCCGTTGAGATTGTAAGCAACGTCCGCTTCCGCGCCGTCAAAATCCGCGCGCAACTGCGCAGAAAATCTCGTCATATAAAATTCGTACATACCCGACCACGTCATCGGTGCAATACCACGCCCAATCATCGTGTCGCAAAGGGTGTAGAATTCTTCGTACGTCGCGGGCAAACCGTCGTCGTACGTGCCGGGCAGATTGTCTGCACCGTACGATTTGCCTTCGTCCGTCGAACGCTTTGTCAATTCCCCTTCCTGATCAAAGAACAAGAAATGCTTGTCGAACAAATCCGCATCATAGGTAATGAGTGTGGGCGACTGCGCGTGCGGCATCGCGTAATATCTCCCGTTCGACGCCTGATAGAAATCCTTTTGATCGGGATACAGTTTATCTACGATGCTCTCGGTTTCGCCATATTCCGTCAGGGGCTTTTCCATAATGTCCGTAATGTCCAAGAACGCGCCTTCCGCAATACAGTTGTAGTAGTTTACGTTCTCCGCAAAGAACACTTCTTCACGGGACGTGGACATTTTTGCCACCAACTGCTCAATGCTCGTTCTATCGTTTCTTTGGTGGATCTGTACGCCTTTCTTGCCTTCGGTGAATTCCGTTTCCGCAAAATCCGCCTCAAACCGTGCCACTACCGCGTCCAACCACTTATGCCCCACGCCCCCGTCATAGTTGAATACGAACAGCTGCGTTTTCGTATTATCAATGCCGTTGTCGCCACCACCGCCGCAGCCTGCAATCGGCGCGCAAGCCGTAGCCGCACAAAGCAATGCCAATACTTTCGTCCAAGTTTTCTTCATAAACTTTCTCCTTATCCGTCGCGGTTTTCGCCGCTTTTTTAATTTTTCAAAGTATTTTTGTGTTTCAGCAAACGTGCTGACCGAAAAAGGCACACTACTCCCTTTACAGCAAAATTATATCACAATTTTCACTGCCTGTAAATAGCAAATTTTTACCTATACGTTGCAGATTTTTACTTTTTTTCCTTCCTTAGATTATAATATTTTTACTTTGCGCGGCGCGCGCACATACGAGAGCGCCCAAAAAACGCTCGGCAATCGCTCTGCGCGCAAACACACCCTCCTTTTCCTAAAAAGGGGGCCTTTTTTTACAAATCCCCCCATACGTATCGCAACGAACAAGTTTCTCGACAAAAAAACAACGCGCCTTTTTCCTGTTTTTCCCTCCCTTTCTCGCGAATTTACACCCCTCTTGAACTTTTTACTATTTTGCAATTTTTTACCTGTTCGCGAAAAATAGGAAAAATTTTTGTTTTTCTATTGAAAAAACGAAAAAATCGTGTTATACTAATGGTATGAAAGTTTTCAAGAAAGCAGAAACTTGGCAAGGGGAACTGAGCCTACATATGTTCGAGGAGGATTTAACTTATCCCACCGATCCGCATACGCACGATTTCGCCGAAATTATATACATCAAATCGGGTGAAGCACTTCAAACGATCAACGGCATACCGTACGTTGCACACCGTGGGGATATGTTTTTTATGGCACCTGGTTCTACGCATATATTTAGCGCGCGCCCCGTTTTTTCCCATTACAATATCTGTTTTTCCCCCGAAACGGTCATCAAACGCGTCATCGACAGAGAGAACGCGTTCGACCTGCTTTCGCTCACCGCGCTCGAAGAGTTTAAGAGCGAAACAACCCCTGTTGTCGGCGTGCTCTCGTTTGAAGGCGAGGAACGGCAATGGATTGAGCTATTGCTCAAAGATATGCAGTCTGAATACACATCCAACCGTTCGGAACGCGCCGCTATTTTAGAAAGCTATATGACCATTTTGGTCGCAAAGATTTTGCGAAAAATCCACCAGTCTAACGAAGAAAATCGCCCCAATCGGCACGACATATGGCGCGCCCTTTCTTCGTTCATCGATCAAAATCTCAATCAGAAACTCTCGCTGGAAGATTTGGCACAAAAATGCTTTTACAACCCTTCTTATTTCAGCCGCGCCTTTAAGCGTAAATTCGGTATATCCCCCGTCGAATACATTTCTACGGAACGCGCGAGAAAGGCGGCGGAGCTGCTCACCGATCCTTTGCTGTCAATGGACGAGATCGCTACCCGTTGCGGCTTTGGCGACAAATCGGGGCTGTACCGTGCTTTTGAAAGAGTGTACGGCTGTGCTCCTTCGGAATATCGAAAAAGGATATAATTATAAAATAAAAAGCACCCCGTTGCCGAGTAATGGCAACGGGGTTTCGCTTTGCTTTTATAGATTAGTTTTTCAACGCGTCAGGCGTATCGAACGTCGTACCAGCCTGATCTTCGGGGAACATCATGCCTGCAGGAATTACGGGCAACATCATCGGCTGAATAAACGCGTTGGACGTCAATGCCGATACAGCCGCGCGCAGGTAAGGGTACACGATTTCCGTCGTGCTGATCGCAAGAACCTGCTTGTCTTCGTCCGTGTTCACGTCCTCTGCCTCGAACAAGCCCACAAGGCGCACCTTCATATTGAAAGGCTTGGGGGATTCTTCGGTGGATTCCACCTTCACTTCCAACGCAACAAGCCAGATTTTGTCATTTTCTTTTACTCTTCTGATCGTACGGGAGAACTGGGGTTTGATTTCAAACTTGGTATCTCTGTCCGCTTTGATGTGGTTCATCGTGTAGGTGAGTTCTTCGGCGGTGATGCCTCTGAGTGCGTATTTCATAATTTTTTACCTCGTTAATAATTTTTTATAATAGAATTATAACAGATTTTCCCCTCGGTGTCAACCGCCTGTGAAACCGTTATCAATTATATATACACCCTTTTTTCGCTTTGTAAACACAAATTCACAATTTTTTTGCTTTTCGGGGCGAGTACACCTGTTAGGGGGTAATTTTTTTGGAAATTTTGCATAAAATAAGATACGGATCGCACTTTTTTTGCATTTTCTATGAAAATTAGAGCTTGGTTTTCACCATAAATCCTAGGAAAATAAAGGCTTTGGAAAAAATTTTTATTTTTTTTAATTTTTTTTGAAAAATCGATTAAAAATGCTTGCCTTTCTTTTTTGGATGTGGTATAGTAAATAAGCTCTCGACGGAAGCTTAGCTCAGCTGGGAGAGCATCTGCCTTACAAGCAGAGGGTCACAGGTTCGATCCCTGTAGCTTCCACCAATAAAACAGTGCGGATTTAAGTATGCGGGAATAGCTCAGTGGTAGAGCGTCACCTTGCCAAGGTGAATGTCGCGGGTTCGAATCTCGTTTCCCGCTCCAAATATCCGTGCTGTTTTTTATTTTATT
>JAFTSO010000003.1 GCA_017467265.1 Clostridia bacterium | reverse complement strand
GTACGCGTACGAGGCGGATGTGGTGGGGCTGGTGCTTTCGTCGAACGAGCCGTACTCCATCTTTTCGCCCTGTTTGACCAGTATGGTGAACCGCGAAGTCATCGGTATCGTTTCGGGCATCGACAAGCCCGACGGCAACGTGGAACGGGTGACGCGGTGGCTGAAACTCGCAGGCTGTAAAAAGGTGTTCCCCGTCAGCTCGATCACGGGTGAGGGGATCAAGGAGCTCGCGGAGTTTTTGAAAGACGACGAAGAGAAAAAACCGACGAAACCGATCGTGAAAAAACCGACGGTGGAAAGAAAAGAAGAACGGAAGAAGGACGGTCAGTTAGATACTTGGCTGTTGTAAAATACGGAGAGAAATTATGAGCAAAACGAAAGTGATTGCATTTGCGAACAATAAGGGGGGGAGCGGTAAGACGACTACCTGTTCCAACGTCGGCTGCGCGCTCGCGTTGTCGGGTAAAAAGATCCTGATGATCGACGGGGATATGCAGCTGAATTTGACCATTTCCTTTTTTGACGAAGAAACGGCGTACGAATACGCCAAGGGCGAAAAGAATATCTATCGTGCCGTCGTAGGGGAAAGAGATTTAGACGATTACATCGTGCCGACGGGGATTGAAAATCTCGACATCGTGCCGTCTACGTCGCTGATGAGCTCGATCGAATTCGATTTGTTTGGCAAATGGCAACGCGAAACGATTTTGAAAAAATGCTTGGAACGCGTCCGCGCGAAGGGATATTACGATTATATTTTGATCGATTCGCCCCCGACCTTGGGCGGCTGGGTGATGAACGTGATGTGCGCGTCCGACTACGTGGTGATCCCCGTAGAGGCAAGCCCTTGGGGGCTGTTCGGTTTGGCGAATATGTTTGAGTTTTGTGAGCAGGCAAAGCGTATCGCGCCAAAGCTCGAAATTCTGGGTATCGCCGTCACCAAAGCGGACGAACGCAAGAAATATTTCAAACAAACGATGGAGACGTTAAAAGAGCTGGAAAACACTCGTCTTTTTGAAAACTACGTGCGCGTAGATAGCGCGGTAGAGTGGGCGCAGGACAACAGCAAACCCGTCGTTGCTTACAAAAAAAACAGCCGCAGCGCGGTGGAATATACACAACTTGCAAAGGAGATTATTGAATATGCCAATCGGTAAAAACGCAATCAAAAGAGTAGAAAACAACGGATATTCCAAGGTAGCGAGCTCCGCTCCCGATATGGAAAACAGCCACGTGATCGCAAACCCCGATCCGCAGGTTGTAGAAAAGCTGATCGCGCCCGTAGAGGCGGCTACGCCCGTAGAGATTGTGGCAGAAAAGCCCGTCAAGAAAGCGGCTGCCAAGAAACCTACAGCGAAAAAATCCTGCGCGAAAAAGTGCGTGAAAGACGGTTTTGCGCGCGTAGAAGTTGGCGGCGAAATGCCCTATTATTTACTCTAAAACAACACCAAAACGGCGAAAGGGGACTATATGTCCCTTGTTCGTCGTTTTTCATCACAAAAAAAGGAACGTAATATGAAACAAGTTGAAAAGATATATAGATGTATTCCCTTTTGGTCGTGGAACGACGAACTGGACGAAGAAGGGCTGGTAGAACAGATCGAGTGGATGAATGAAAACGGCGTGGGCGGCTTTTTTATGCACGCGCGCGGCGGCTTGAAAACGGAATATCTGGGCGAACAATGGTTTAATTGCATCAAGGTTTGTTCGGAAAAAGCGGAAGAGCTGGGGATGGAGGCGTACGCCTACGACGAGAACGGCTGGCCCAGCGGTTTCGTGGGTGGAAAGCTTCTCGAAGATATTGAAAATCACGACAAATATTTGACTTTTGAGATCGGCGCATACGACGAAAAAGCGACGGTTTCGTACGATTTGGCAGGGGATGTACTCAAACGAACGGCTTTGCCCTGTGAAAACTGTCTGAACGTGTACGAGCATTATGCGGCGTCCACGGCGGATATTTTGAACGGCGAAGTGGTGGATAAATTTATCGCCGCGACGCACGAAGAATACAAAAAACGGGATACGTATTCGCTTAAAGGGTTCTTTACGGACGAGCCGCAGTATTACCGTTGGGCGACGCCTTTTACGCGCGTATTGCCCAAATATTTTGCCGACACCTACGGCGAAGATATCTACGACAGACTGGGTTTGCTGTTCGTGGAAAAGGAAGGGTATCGCGATTTTCGCTATAAATTCTGGAAGAGTATGCAGGAATTGATGCTGAAAAATTTCGCGGAAAAGATCTATACTTGGTGCGACAACAACGGCTACAAGCTGACGGGGCATTACGTCGAAGAGCAGGTAATGCACGCGCAAATGGAAGCTTGTGCCGGTATTATGCCTTTCTACGAATTTGAACATATTCCCGGTATGGACTGGCTGGGTAAATGGACGGGCGGTCCGCTCGCGCCCAAGCAGGTATCGTCGGTGGCGGCGCAGCTGGGCAAAAAACAGACTCTCACCGAAACGTTTGCGTGCTGCGGCTGGGACGTATCTCCCCAGCAGTTGAAGGAGATTGCCGAATTTCAGTACGTCGGTGGTATCAATTTGATGTGTCAACATCTGTTGCCCTACACTGAACACGGGCAGAGAAAACGCGATTATCCCTCGCATTTTTCCAGCGTTAACCCTTGGATTAAGAAAAACTTCAAGGAATTTAACGATTATTTCTCCTATCTTGGCAAAACGCTCGCCGAGAGCGAAGAGATTGTGAACGTGGGGATGTTCCACCCCTTGCGCAGTACGTATTTCCTGTATAAGCGTTTCTGCGTGCCGTTGTATAAATCGGTGGGCGATCTGGACGTAAAGTTTCTGGATGCGGTGGATACCCTGACGCGCAAGCAAATTCCTTTCCATTTGTTGGACGAAACGATTATGGCAAGACGCGCGAGAGTGGAAGGCAAACGCTTGATCGTTGGACAATGCGCGTACGATTTCGTGGTGTTCCCTAAAGCGTTGACGATGGACAAAACGAGCGAAAAATTGCTCCGCGAATACGTGCAGAACGGCGGTAAAGTGCTGCTGCTCGACGAAAAGCCGACCTACCTTGAAGGACAGGAATTTAATCACGATTATTTGGAAACAAATACGTCTTGGGACGAGATCATTGCGACGCAGCGCTATACGGGCAGCGAAAACGCGACCGTGCGCACGACGCTCCGCAAGGATAGCGAGGGCAGATATTTCTTGTACGCCGTCAACGTCGGCGATGAAACGGAGATCGAATTTACGCTCAAAGGCGCGACGTCGTTTTGCTCCTACGATATTTTGAAAGATCAATGTACGATCCTGCCGACCAAGCTCCATTTTGACAAAGGGCAGTCGTACTTGCTGTATTTCAGCGACGAAAAGCCGAAGGCGCAGATTGCGCGCACGCCCTTGCGCTTGGGCAAAGAATTTACGATTGAGGGCGACGTAGAAAACTTCTTCACGATCGATTATATCCGCTATTCTACGGACGGCGTCACGTACAGCGAGCCGCTCCATCATATGGGCGTTTTCAACGAGATGTTGCAGCGCAGATACAAGGGTAAGTTGTACCTGAAATACGAGTTTAACGTGGATACGCCCCCCACGAAATGCGTTTTGCTTGCCGAAGATACCAACACGTTGGGCGTGTCGGTGAACGGAGTGACGGTGGAGAAAATCGGATCGTCCGCGTTGGAGAAGGCGCTCATTGAATATGATGTGGCGCATCTTGTCAAGGCGGGTAAGAACGAAGTGCTGATCGAAATTGATTATTATCAGAGCGAGCAGGTGTATTATGCTCTGTTCGGCGAGAACGTGACGGAGAGCCTGAAAAATTGCTTGGCATATGATACGGACATCGAGGCTATCTTCTTGCGCGGTGATTTCGCTGTCTATGGCGACTTTAAGAAAGGGCAGGCGGAGCGTATTTATATCGGCGATAATTTCCGCTTGGGTGCGCAAAAGAGAGTGATTAGAGACCTTGTAGAAGAGGGATATCCGTTCTTTGCAGGGGATATTACGCTGAAACAAACGGTGACGGTGGACGATACTGCGCGCGATCTTTTGATCGAGTGGAATTATCACTTGATCGACGTGAGAGTGAACGGCGTGTACGCTGGCAAAATGATGTTCGGCAACAAGCTGGATATTTCCAAATATTTACGCAAGGGTGAGAACGAGATCGAGCTGGTGTTGACGGTGGGGAATCGTAATCTGATGGGGCCTTTCCACGCGCCCGAAGAAGAGCCCTTGTACGTCGGTCCGCATACGTGGGAACGTATGGGATCTTGGAAAGATGGCAAGAGCGAGCAGGTTAAGGACGGCTATGCGTTGGTGAAAACAATCGTATAAACAATCAAAGAAACGAATTGAAAAGATCGAAAAAACGGCTGATTTGCTTGGTGCGGCGGGCCGTTTTTTTATCGTTCGGTGATTGACAAAAAGAGCTGGGCGTGTTATAATAATAGAGATATAGTATTTTTTAGGGAACGGCAAAAAATGACGGACGTGGAATTGACCAAAAAAATATTTGCTCGCGATAATTTTATAAAACTGATTGGAGCGGAGATTTTGGAGTTGACGGAAGAAAAGGCGGTGGTACGTGCTGCGATCACCGAGAATAGTTTGAACGCGAACGGCTTTGCGCAGGGCGGTATGCTATATACGCTGGCAGACTTTGCGTTTGCGCTCCACGCAAACTTGATCCACCCTAGCACAGTCACGCAAGGTGGACGGATTGATTACGTTCGCGCGGTAAAGCCCCCGTACGTGACCGCCGAGGCGCACGAAAAGGTGCGCGCAGGACATAACACGGTGAGCGAAGTGATTTTACGTGACGCGCAGGACGAAACGGTGTGCGTGTGCACGTTCAATGGGTTTGTAAAGGACGTGGACAGAGCCCTTTTGCAAGAAAAATTTAGAGAATAAACGAAAAAAGGAAACACGTATGAAGGAATTGATGTTGACGAACAAAGCGATTGCGCGCGGCGCGTACGAGGCAGGGGTGAAAGTGCTCTCTGCCTATCCCGGCACGCCTAGCACGGAGATCGCGGAGAATTTTGTAAAGCACGATAACGTGTATGCGGAGTGGGCACCTAACGAAAAGGTGGCTGTGGAAGTGGCGATCGGCGCGGCAATCGGCGGCGCAAGGGCGATGGCGTGTATGAAACACGTCGGGCTGAACGTGGCGGCTGATCCCCTGTTCACCGTGGCATATTCGGGGATTAACGGCGGACTGGTAATTGTCGTTGCGGACGATCCGGGTATGCACTCTTCGCAGAACGAGCAGGACAGCCGTTATTATGCGCGCAGCGCACACGTGCCGATGTTAGAGCCGTCGGACGCAGGCGAGGCAAAGGAATTTGTGAAACTCGCGTACGAAATCAGCGAAAAATTTGATACGCCCGTTTTGCTCCGTGAAACGACGCGCGTAGCGCACTCGCACGGTATGGTAGAGCTTTGCCAACGCGAAGAAGTGGGGGTAAAGCCGTACGAAAAATCGGCGGCGAAATACGTAATGATGCCTGCCAACGCCATCAAGCGGCACGTAGTCGTGGAAGAGCGCGATCGTGCTTTGGCGGAATACGTCTGCACGCTTGGCTGCAACCGCGCGGAATACACGTCGGAAAACGAGATCGGCGTGGTGTGCTCGGGCGTGGTCTATGAATACGTGAAAGAGGCTTTGCCCAGCGCTAACGTGTACAAGGTGGGCACGGTGCATCCCGTCCCCGTCGCGGCGATAGCGGCGTTTGCAAAAAAGGTGAAAAAGCTGTACGTGATTGAAGAATTAGAGCCGTTTATTGAAGATACGTTAAAGGCGGCAGGGATCGACTGCGAAGGGAAAGCGTTGTTTTCCTTGCAGGGCGAAATTTCCGTGCCGAAGATCAAGGCGGCGTTCGGTTTGAAGGCGGAAGAGAGCGCGTCGGCAGAGCAAGTGCCTGCCCGTCCCCCCGTTATGTGTGCAGGCTGTCCGCATAGGGGCGTGTTCTACGTTTTGAATAAATTAAAACTCACCGTTAACGGCGACATCGGTTGTTATACGCTGGGCGCGGTAGCCCCCTTGTCGGCGGTGGATACTTGCGTATGTATGGGCGCGTCGGTGGGTATGGCGCACGGTATGAAAAAGGCGACGGATGGGGCGAGCCGCAACGTGGCGGTGATCGGCGATTCGACGTTTTTACATAGTGGCGTGACGGGTTTGATCAACGCCGTGTATAATCAAAGCGGTATTACGCTGCTGATTTTGGATAACTCCACGACGGGTATGACGGGGCATCAGCAACACCCTGCGACGGGCAAGAATTTGAAAGGTGAGCCTGCGCCCGTGGTGCTGCTGGACGAGCTTTGCAGAGCTTGTGGCGTAAAAGACCTTGCGATTGTCGATGCGTACGACGTGAAGGCGGTGGAAAAGGCGGTGAAAGCGGCGATCGCTTCGCCCGAAGTGAGCGTGATCATCGCGCAACGTCCTTGCGCTTTGCTCGATAAATCTCCAAAACCTAAAATGGACGTGGTGAATTGCAAAAACTGCGGCGTGTGTATGCGTATCGGCTGTCCTGCGATCAGCATGGGCGAAAACGGCGTAGTGATCGACCGTAATCAATGCACGGGTTGTGGAGTTTGCGCCGCGGTGTGCCCTTTCCACGCACTTGTAAAGGAGGGCGAATAAGATGATGAACGTTTTGATTGCAGGCGTAGGCGGACAGGGAACGCTCCTTGCTAGCCGTGTGCTCGGTAAATACGCGATGCTCGCTGGGAAAGACTGTAAGCTTAGCGAAATCCACGGTATGAGCCAGCGCGGCGGCAGCGTAGTCACCCACGTGCGTATCGGGGACAAGATCTATTCTCCCGTGATTTGGGAAGGGAGTGCAGACGTCGTTTTGGCGTTCGAGGCGCTGGAAGCGGCACGCGTAAAGCATTATTTGAAGAACGGGGGTGTGTTGCTCGTCAACGACGAGAAAATATTGCCGATGCCCTGCATTACGGGTGCGGCGCAATACCCCGACGGCTTGAAAGAGCGGTTGCTTGGCGAGAGCGAGAACGTATATTTTGTGGCGGCGCAGGCTTGGGCGACGGAGGCAGGCAGCGTCAAGGCGACGAATATCGTGATGCTGGGCGCACTGTGCAAGCTCTGCGGTTTGGATAAAGAGCTGATGGCGGAGGCGGTGGCGGCTTGCGTGCCCGAAAAATTCCGCGCGTTGAATATGAAAGCCTTTCAGCTTGGTTTTGAAAGAGTATAAAATAAGAAATACGCTGTGAATTTGCGGCGGTTGCAGGGGGAACTGCAACAAAGGAAATACATATATGCAATATTTTCAAAAAGAATTAGAGACGATGAGTCCCGATCAAAAAAAGGTGCTGCAATCGGAACGCTTGGTGAAAATGGTCAAGTACGTGTACGAAAACCAAAAACCTTACCGCGCGAAGATGGACGCGATCAAACTGAAACCCAGCGACATAAAATCCATTGACGATATTTATAAGCTGCCGTATACGGTAAAGCAGGATCTTCGCGACGCGTATCCGTTTGGTATGATGGCGCGGCCGCGCCGTGATCTTGTACGTTTGCACGCGTCCAGCGCGACGACGGGGAAACTGACCGTGGCAGGCTACACGATGCACGACATCGACGTTTGGGCAGAGTGCGCGGCGCGTTCGCTGGTAATGGCAGGTGCGGACGAAGACAGTGTGGTACACGTAGCGTACGGGTACGGTTTGTTCACGGGCGGCTTGGGTATGCATTACGGAGCGGAAAAGATGGGGGCGTGCGTTGTGCCTGCATCGGCAGGGAACACCCAAAAACAAATTCAGTTGCTTGCTGATTTTAGCGCGGATATTATCTGCTGTACGCCGTCTTATATCATCTATTTGGCGGACGAAATCGACAAACTCGGATTGAAACCGGGTGTGGATATAAAGCTGAAAGGCGGCGTATTCGGTGCAGAAGCTTGGTCGGAAGGTATGCGCGAAAGTATTGAAAAACGCCTTGGCATTCGCGCGTGTGATATTTACGGGCTTAGCGAAATTGCAGGGCCTGGCGTTGCGTGCGATTGCGAATTTAAGTCGGGCATGCATTTCCAAGACGATCATTTTTATCCCGAAATCGTGGACGTGGACACTCTCGAACCGTTGCCTTACGGCGAATCGGGAGAGCTGGTTATCACCACGCTCACCAAAGAAGGTATGCCGTTGCTCCGTTATAGAACGAGAGATATTGCCAGCCTGAACGCCGATCCTTGTCCTTGCGGCAGAACGACGGTAAAACTCAACAAGATCACGGGCAGAAGCGACGATATGCTTATCATCCGCGGCGTGAACGTGTTCCCGTCCCAGATCGAGAGCGTGCTCTTGAAAAACTCGGATATTCAGCCGCATTACCATATCAACGTGGATCGTGTGAATAATCTCGACACGATGGAGATCGTGGTAGAGCTCTCGCCGAATATCTCCATCGACGAAGTGGCGCACGTGGAAGAAATCCGCAAGAGGTTGGCGGCGGATATGGCGTCTGCGCTCTCGGTCAGCGCAAAGATCACGTTGGTATCCCCCGGTACGGTGGCGCGTAGTGAGGGAAAGGCAAAACGTATCACCGACAATCGTAAACTCTAATGAAACGACGTAGATGCGTCGCAATACTTTGTCGTATTGTACGCTCCTTCGCGGCTTCGCGTCTTGTTCGCATCTACCCCGTTTTAGGCGTAGATAGGCTCATTTTGATAAGGAGAAAATTATGATAAAACAAATCGCAGTATTTTTGGAAAACAAAGCAGGCAAAGCAAGTGCGTGTTGTAAAGTTTTGAAAGACGCGAACGTGAATTTGTTGGCGCTTTCGATTGCGGACACGCAAGATTTTGGTATTTTGCGTATGATCACCGAGGACAATGCCAAGGCGCTCTGCGCGCTCAAAGCGGCAGGGTATATCTCGTCGGAAGTGGAGCTGGTCGGGATCGAAGTGCCCGACAAGGCAGGCGCGCTCTCCGAATTGCTGATCGCGCTCGGCGACGGCGGCGTTAGCGTGGAATATATGTATTCGTACGCAGGCGTGGACGGACACGCCAAGATCGCGTTCAAGACGGCTACCCCCGAAAAGGCGATCGACGTGCTGAAAAACGCAGGCGCAAAGCTTATCTAAATAACAGCGTATAAAAAAACCGCGGTTTCGGAAAAGAAACTGCGGTTTTTTCATTGTTTAGGTTTAGGTTTAGAGTAGTGCGGGGATAATAAGAGCACCGATTACGACCGCGCCAAGTAGGATACGGTACGCGCCGAATACCTTAAAATCGTGTTTTTTGACAAAGTTCATCAGGAACTTGATTGCGAGCATCGACACGGCGAACGCTACCGCCATACCGATCAGGATATAGCCGATTTCCGTACCCGAAATGCTCCCTTCGTCCATTAAAAATTTCAGGATTTTATAGTCGCTCGTGCCGACCATAGTAGGGATCGCCAAGAAAAACGTGAACTCTGCCGACGTCTTTCTATCCACGCCCAAAAGGAGAGCACCGATGATGGTAATGCCCGAACGGGACGTGCCGGGGATCGCGGCGAGCACCTGAAAACAGCCGATAAAGAAGGCGTATTTATACGACAGCGCGGCGATTTCCGTCACTTTTGGATTGCGCTTTGCGTTCCACTTCTCGACGAGAATAAACACGATACCGTACACGATGAGCGCGCCTGCGATGATTGCCGTTTCGGACAGGGGAGAAAGCTTTTCAAAGACTTGATCGACGGCAATGGCAAAGACGGCGGGGACGCACGCCACAATGACTTTTAGCCACATTGTCAATACGTCTTTTTTCCATACGATTTTGGTTTTTTCCGCGCCCTGCTCGTCAGAGCAATCCGTTTTCTCCAAAGGAAAAAGTTTTTTCCAGAACAAAACGACGACGGCGAAGATCGCGCCCAACTGTATTAAATATTCGAACAGCTCGGCAAAGCCTGCCGATACGTTTTTAATCGGGCAGAATTTTTCGAAGAGGATTAGATGCCCCGTACTGGACACGGGCAGCCACTCGGTAATCCCTTCGATAATGCCGAAAAATATGATTTTCAAAACGTTGAGAATTTCCATAAAATTTCCTTTTTTTGGTAGACTATGACCATTACGGTTTGATTATACCATTAAAATGCGCCAAAAGTCCACTATTTTGCTAAAAAAAACGAAAAAATGGGGAAAAGTACGCTAAATTTTTTTGTGGAATTGTTGCAAAGGCAAAAATTTTATGATATAATGTGAAGTATAAACGAATAAAATGACGGGGGTACTTTGCGGCAGATTTATCGTTGAGTAAATTGAAGGGGGTACCGAAGATGGCTCAGGGTACTGTGAAATGGTTCAATGC
>JAFTSO010000011.1 GCA_017467265.1 Clostridia bacterium | reverse complement strand
GCCTGCGATTGAATAGAAACCGCCAAACGAGCCCAGATCCCCGATTACGTTCGAATCGTAGGTAGATTTTACGTGTTTTTTCATCAGTTCTACAGCTTTGTAGCCTCTCGTTACGTCAACGCCGCTGTCCTTGTAAGAAATTGCCATATTTATCGTTCTCCAAATTTATTTTTTATTTTCTGAAATTTTATAATCGTACTTGTTTTCACCCGTCGAAGTAGGGATTTCCGTGGGATATTTCCCATCAAAGCAAGCCGCACAATACCCTTTACAGCTACCGCCCTCCGCCAATCTGAACACGTCGTCTACGGTCAGGAATCCAACGGAGTCTGCCCCGAAGATACGCGCCATTTCTTCCGTCGTGTGATTGCAAGCAATCAATACGTCGCGCGAGGCGATGTCCGTGCCATAATAACAAGGGTTCAGGAATTGTGGTGCGGACGAGCGCACGTGGATTTCCGTTGCACCTGCGTCACGGAGCAAGCGTACAACGCGCGCCATTGTCGTTCCGCGGACGATAGAATCGTCCACCAAAACAACGCGTTTGCCTCGCACCGTTTCTTCTACGGGGTTGAGCTTGATACGCACTTTATCTTCGCGCAGGTTTTGACCGGGATCTATGAACGTTCTGCCGATATATTTATTTTTGATCAGTCCCAAGCCGTACGGGATCCCCGATTCTTCTGCATAGCCGATCGCCGCGTCGATACCCGAATCGGGTGCGCCGATGACTACGTCCGCCTCCACGCCGCACGTTCTTGCCAAGAACATACCGGCGCGTTTTCTCGCCAAATGTACCGAACAATCTTCAATCGTCGAATCGGGACGAGCGGTGTAGAGATATTCGAACACACAAAGTCGTTCGGGCTTTTTATCGCAATGCTCTCGTATCGAGCGAATCCCGTCTTTCGTAAACACGAGAATTTCACCCGGTTCAAGATCACGGATAGGCGCGGCGCTTACGGAGTGCAACGCGCACGTTTCGCTAGCGATTACGTATTCGCCGTCGTCACGCTTGCCGTAGCAAATAGGGTGCACGCCGTTTTCGTCGCGTGCCGCAATCAGCTTTTGCGGCGACATTACGATGATCGAATATCCACCCTTTAAGCGTTTCATCGCTTTACAAACCGCCTCTTCAATCGAGCTGGAAGTGATACGTTCTTTAATAATCACAGCCGAAATGATCTCCGCGTCGTTGCCCGTGTGGAAGATCGAGCCTTGCAGCTCCATCTCCGCCTTGATTTCCGCGCTATTCACTAATTTTCCGTCGATCGCAATCGCCATCCTACCTTTGCTGTGATTGACGACGATCGGCTCTGCGTTGATACGGTCTTTCGTGTCGAGCGTTCCGTAACGCACGTTGCCGACCGCAATCTGTCCTAATCCAAGCCCCTTCATTACCGCAGGGGTAAACACGTCGTTGACGAGCCCCGAATCTTTATACGTATGAAAAACGCCGTCGTCGTTGACTACGATACCGCACGACGCCTGTCCGCGGTGCTGCAACGCATACAAGCCATAATAGACGCTAGATGCTACGTTCTCTGTTTTTGTTCCAAAAATCCCAAATACTGCCATAGGGTAATTCTCCGTTAAAGCAATTCCTGCAACGCAGCGTCGTCTGCGTTAATCTTGTCTTTCATCGCCTTTTTATAACCGTCAAGCTGCGCCGCAATTTCGGGGTATTTGATGCCGAGAATTTGGAGCGCGAGCAAACCTGCGTTCTCGCCGCCGTTCACGCCCACCGTCGCCACGGGAATCCCCGACGGCATCTGCACGATGGAAAGCAAACTGTCCAAGCCTCCCATCATATCCGTCTTTACGGGCAACCCGATCACGGGCAACGTGGTAAGCGCTGCGATCACACCGCCAAGGTGCGCCGCTTTGCCAGCTGCACAGATCAAAACTTCGATACCGCGCTCTTTTGCCGTCGCTGCAAATTCGTGTGCCTCGTCAGGGGTGCGGTGCGCGGAAATCACGCGCACTTCCGTTTCCACGCCGAATTTTTTCAGCACGGAAACTGCAGGTTTTACGACGTCAAAATCCGATTTACTACCCATCAAAATACCAACTTTTGCCATAAAAAATATCCTCTCTAATCCATTTTATAAAATCAAAATGGAGCGCAACGATTATTGCACTCCACCCGTTATATTGCTATTTTTGCGCGAAAAAACGTGTTTTACGCCTACCGAAATAAGCCCGCATCCACCCGTCGGTTTTCTGCGTGCGGAAAACGCCGTATCAGCCTGTTGTTTTCCCCATACTTCGATAATCAGCATACCGTAGTCCTTCTCTTTCGCCGTTATTCTTTTCTCCCGTTTTTCGCCCCCATCGTGTATGCGCCCATCGCAATCCGCATACAAAAATATTATACCGCAATTTATTTCGCAAGTCAAGTATTTCATCACAGTTTTTCTATGCAATTTTTCCGCACAAAATTTTCCGCGGAATTCTACGCGCGAAGGCCGCGCCAAGGGCGCGCCAGCCGTTGAATTTATATAAAAACAGACGGCTGATTTTTATATCAACCGCCTATTTTTTAACACATCTCACTTTCGCCCAACTAATTTTCAAAACGCCGTTTCATATCCCAAATAAGTATGGATTCAATAAAGATTAAAAAAAGCAAGCACGCTATAAACGCAACAACCATTGTTTCCATTTTTATACCTTGATCACCAATCCGTATTTTCCCACAGCTATATTCTACCACAAGCCATCTGTTGCTGTCAACTATTGCTATGATATTTCCTTGTACGTCTTTGCGGTAAAAATACATATTTCCGTTATAGCTTACTGCCACAACGGCCGTATGATCGTAGAAGAACTCTAATCCGTTGCTTTGTTTTACTACTCTGCCTTGCGTATCATACGTGAAAGGTCGCAAGAAAATCTCTCGCGACCTCTTATTCATTATTTATCGTTCAAAATCATCACTTCATCAAATTCGGGTGAATATAGAATCTTAATTTCAGCATCTGCATATCGAAAAAACACCCTATCGTAACCATTTCCTTGCTTTGTTCCACTATATTTTACATATTTCTTTTTATTATACTTAAACGAAACCTTGAGTTTTCTAAGTCCAATATCAGAAAATCCAAAATATGTTTTTTTTATACCTACGCTAGTTGCGTTTAATTCAACGGCATCTTGCACCCATTTTTTGCAATTCTTGCAATTTATATAATTTTTCATAATTATATATAGCGCAGTTCCTAAAAATAGAATACCGCTCAAAAAACCACATATAAAACCAACCAAACTTCGTTCTACACTAAACAAAAAGACAAATGAATATATTCCCAGAAAAAAACCTAACAAAAACATAATCCATAAAAAAATCAAGCTTTTTCGATGAATCCGCCCATATTTTAATGAAGCAACTACGTGATATTGTTTCATGTTTTCTTTCTCACCCCATAATTTATTGCTTAAAATAAGATACCAAGGTTTACCGTCGATTCGTCATTACAGGTATTTCTTCCCCACGCGTCGTAGCTATATTCTACCACAAGCCATCCGTTGCTGTCAAGGGGCATGCGGTTTTTTCGCAAAGATTATTATGGGAACAGCTCTCGCGACAACGCCGCGAGAGCTGTTTTGCTAGCTATATTATTTCTTTTCCGTACCAAACGTATTGCCCATATCTGCGGCTACCGTTTCCACAGCAGCTTTCTTTTTCGACGTTGCACGGCGCTTGTTCAGCTCTGCCAAGTATTCGTCTTCGTTGACGGGCAGCGTGATCTCTTCGCCGTTCTTCCAGCCCGAAAGTTCGATCGCGTTCATCAGCTCTACGCCGTTAAACCCTTCCTGACCGTCCACAAACAAAGGCTCTAACCCCAAGAGCGCGTTGGCAAAGTTGTTGATAATGCCTGCGTGCTGGGGATTCTTGCCGTCCGTTTCCACCTCGATGATTTCCGATTTCGGCATCGTAAATCCACTCGACGCCGAATAGCTGTTTTCCTGCGCGTCGCGATCGTTTTTATACCAGAGCAGTTTGTTATTCTCGCAAAGGAGTTTCCCTTTCGTGCCCGAAATTTCAAAACGGTTCGTGCCCGGCGCTTCGCCCGTCGTGGTGATGAACACGCCCGTTGCGCCGTTGTCATAGGTGACAAACGCCGTCACTTCGTCCTCCACCTCGATATTGTGCCATTTGCCGTACTGGCAGAAACCGCGCACCGTCTTGGGCATTTTGCCTACAATCCATTGGAACAGGTCGATCTGGTGAGGGCTTTGGTTGATCAGTACGCCGCCGCCTTCGCCGTCCCACGTCGCACGCCAACTACCGCTGTCGTAATAGTTTTGCGTTCTGTACCAGTTGGTAATAATCCACGTGACGCGCTGCAAATCACCGATACCGCCTTCTGCGATAATTTCACGCATTTTGCGATATACACAGTTGGTACGCTGATTGAACATCATACCGAATTGGGTGTTGCATTTCGCGGCAATTTCGTTCATTTCGCGCACTTCTTTTGTATATACCCCTGCCGGTTTTTCGCAGACAACAGGCATACCGTGTTCCAAACAATACGTGACGATCTCCGTATGCGAATAGTGCGGCGTTTCCACCAGCACCGCGTCGCAAACTCCGCTATTCACCATCTCTTTATAGTCCTTAAAATACTGAATGCTGTCGTCCTTGAGTTTTTCTTGAATCGTCGCAATTTTTACATCGCTGAGATCACAGATTGCCGAAACTACCCCGTTTTCAATTTGCCCTTCCGCGAATAAACTTTGCGCATAATACGTGCCTTGGTTGCCTACGCCTACAATACCAAATCTAATCTTTTTCATTTCTTACCTCTTTGCCTTTTGGGCACGATTTATTGTTTTACAAACTCGTTGCCGATTTCTTCAAAACCAGCGTCTTTGAGCAAGCCTTTGAGCGCAGCAACCGCCGCATCGAAAGCTTCGTCCGCCGTGCGGAATTCAAACTCGTGTTTCATCACCGTTTTGTCGATCAGCGAATACCCTTCGAATATCGCCAGGTGGGGTTCGAGTGTGAACGTCTTGTCCGACGTGATCGTTTTCAAAATGTTGCCGATCTTGCCGTCGCCAACGCCTGCAGGAACGAGCGAGCCCGTCTCCACAATAACGTCTTTGACGTGATAATAATCGATTTTGCCAGCGAAAATGCGCTGCGTATCGTCCGCTTTTTCACCGCATTGTAAGTAGTTCGCAGGATCGTAAATGTGGTACAAACCGGGTACGTTTTCCATAATATCTACGACACGCTCCGCCACGTCGCCGAAAATATCCTTTTCGTTTTCGTGGTACAGACCTACGTTATATTCCTGCGCGATCGCTACCATTTTTTGCAAACGGGAGATAACTTCGTCGCGCTTGTCATACGCCTTAAAAAAGCTGAACATACGGATTTTGTCTGTGCCGAGCGCGTTCGCCACTTCGCAAGTATGGCGCAACAATTCTTCCGTTTTTTCAAACGGATCGTCGATGTGCGATTTGCCGATCGGCGAACCGATCGACCATACTGCCAAGCCGTTGTCCGCCAACTGCTGACGGATTTCCTTTGCTTCGTCCACCGTCAACGTCGTCACGTTCTTGCCGTTGACCGTACGCATTTCCATATATGGAATATTATTGCGTTTTAGTGCCGCAATCTGACCGTCCAGCGCGCTGGACGCCTCGTCGCTAAATGCACAAAGTTTTACTTTTATCATAGTAATTCCTCCAAAGAACCTAATTGGCTCCCTTATTTTATCATAAGAAAGTCAAGAAGTCAATTGCTTAAATTCTTTTTACATTGCATTTTTTCTTGTTTATTTACGATTTCACTTGCGTTCGTAATCGGTAAAACGGTGCTCGTAAATATACAGTTTTTCCGTGGGACGGTTCAAGAGCATTACGGGAATACTCTCGACGTGGTATCTGCCGTATTCTTCCACCAAAATCAGGATACGGCTGTGCGCCGCGAGTTTTTCAGGCGCGGTGAGCACAACGTCCACGGGCTCGGTATTGTACGTGTTTTCCGTGATACACCACCATTGACCAACGCATACGTCAAATTCTTCCATATTCGCCGTCCAGCCTTCGGGCAAAAGCAACGATACTTTGATATTGTGCGGCTGCTGACCAAACGCTTTCAAACGGTTTTGGAACGCGATCGAAATGCGTTTTTCCGCACCTGCCGTCGCATAAGGACCGCTGTGCACCGTCACCATCGCATACACCGTACCACACGTTTTGGTAATCGTGTTCGGGCGTTGGAGCGACTGCACCGACATCGCCATTTCTTCCGATTCTTCGCTCTCACCGTAGGGCAGCGCAAAATATTCAATATCACTGTCGCTAAATTCAGAATCTTCCGTATAAACAAATTCGAGCGCTTTTGCGAAGGGAGCTTTCATTTGATAAGTCACCATAGGCGCAAGTTTTGTAACCTTTTCCGTCAAATTCGTACACGAGTAAACAAACGGGAACGCCGTAGCCTGATTGATACTGCACGTGACAATCTTATCCCCGATATATTCTTCCCAGTCCTTGGGAATACCCTGCGTGCCGTACATAATGCCGAGAACTGCCCCGACCGTACCTGCCGTACAATCGGTATCGTCGCCGCAGTTGACCGCCAGCAGCATAGATTTTTTGAAATCCCCTTCGCCGTACAACAGCCCCAGCGTTGCATAGCCAACGTTCGAGGGCGCGGAGAACCAGCCGTCGCCAATGTCGTAGTTTTCCTTTAACACCGCGTCACGTGCGTCCATCGCAGGCACTCCGTTATCATAACAATCGAGCAAAAGACGAACCGTGCGCGCCATACGGCAATCGGCAGGGATTTTCGCCAAACCGATTTCGATGAGTTTGCGCAAATCTTTTACGGCGAACGCGGCACTTTCTAACGCCGCAACGAACATCGCGGCATACGTACCCTCGCCGTTGCCGTGATCCACCTTTGCGTCCTCGATCGCATATCTCGCCGCCATATCAGGCTGTGCAGGGAACAAGGTCGCCCAGATCTCCGTACGAATCCACGCACCGTTAGAGTGCTTTAAGGTGTCGTTATTCACCGTTTCCGCCGAGAGCGGCGGCATAATGCCAAGCTCCATATTGCGGCGCGCGATCGAATATTCACCTGCGTACATTGTGATAAACGAGAGCCAATAATCCCCCAACACTTCCGCCGTGAGATGTTTCGGACCTTCCTTCTCCATCGCGTGCAACCAAACGAGCTGCAAATCCAAATCGTCATTGGGAAGCGGCTCGCCCTTTTTTGTGACAAAACCCGTCACGTCCAACTTTTTACGAACGCCTTCGTACGGTCCGCCGAGCGTTCCGCCGATATTTTTACCGATCCAGCAAGCGCGAACCTTATCTTTGTAGCTTTCAAAATTCAGTTTCATAAAATCACCTATGTATTTATTTTGATATATTATAGCACAATCTCAACGCCATGTCATTGTATAGAAATTGCAATAATATGCGCAAAAATTGCATTTATACAAAGATATTATAACACAAACAAAACCGATTGTAAATAGGATAACGGAAAGTTTTTCAGGGTATTTTTACGAAAAACAAAAGGGTCGAGCATAATTGCCCAACCCCTTGTTTTTTTGTTCAAAAACCGAAAGTATATTCCGTTTTTTATTGTGCCTTATTCATCGTTGCCGAAGGTGATATTGCCGAAGTAGAGAACTGCAGGATCGTCCGCGCTGGTGCTCCACGTCGTAAATTGCAATTTTTTGATTTCATTTTCACCGTTCACATCTTTGATATACACACGCAGTTTATATCTCGTATGCGCAACAAACGACGAAACCGCATTACCGTTTGCATCGAATACCTGGATGGTTCTTTCATTTGCAACGTCACCTGCGGCAGAGACACCACCCGTAACATACACGTCGTAGTGGCCTTTTACGCCATCCCACAGACAGAACGCGCCTATCGTACGATTGTCAGCGAACGAGAATTCGATATCAACGTAATCGTACGCTTTGTTAAAGTCAATCATCAAACGATCGTTGTTCGCGTTTTCAATCGCCTTATAACGTACGGTCGTACCTTCCGCAAAACCAATCGCCGTCACATCGCCTTCGTATTTTGCAAGCGTTGCCCCCGTATCGCATACCCACAGTTCGCTTTGGTTGTATTGACCATATCTTGCCTGCGAGATATAATACGTTTGACCAGACGTATCAAGACCGAGATGGAATGCACTCAACGTTTCATCCGCATTGATACCAATACGAACCGTATAGCGTGTATTCGCCGCAAAGTTGCCTTGTTGCACAACCAAATTACCGCTCGCGTCAAAGACCTGCGTCTTTCTCTGTGCGCCATCGTTCGTCGACATATACGTCGTGGCAAGCGTAAAACTGCCTATAGTCGAACCATTATAGTACGGCCAACCAGTCAAAGAGCTTCTTTCCGATCCAAATACTACGTCAAATTCTACGTAATCAAATGCACTCAGCACAGGTACCGAAATACGGTTATCCCACGCATACGTATCCGCATTGCTCACCTTCGAGAACACTTTCGTGCCTGCTGCAAAGCCAAGTTCCGTCACGTCACCCGTATACGCCGTCAAATCTCCGCCAGATACGTTTGCGATATCTTTGGGGTTCGCCACTAACTTAAACGTAACGCCGTTAGGCCATTCTTTCACTTCGTCATCCGTATTCGCCAAGTCTGCGTTAACGCCAGCAGCATAACCAATAGTGGAATAGCTCGCAGCCTTAACCAAAACGTTTTCAAAATTAACAGTCACGTTTTCAGTATCAATGTAAAGGCCAAGAACATTTTCAAGTGCAAGGTCTGTTGCGTCAACCGTCACATCTTTCACCGAAACTGTTCCATTTGCAATCACGAACAAAACAGCCTCATAGAAATGTTCATTATCATTGTTAAACGAGAATTTCGTCTCTGCAACCTGTACGTCTATCTTTTCAAACGTCGTATACGCAGCATTGCACGCAAGGAGCGCAGTATAGTTACCCCACGCGCCATAGGTGTCCGCATAGCTTACCGCATCATAAATAACGCCTGTAAAGTTCACGTTCTTAATCGTCGCGCCATTGGTATTACCAAAAATGCCGCCCGTATTCACCTTAATGTTCTTAATCGTATAATTATTACCATCAAAGACGCCGCTAAAATAAACATTTATGCCATGGCCAGCAGCAAAGACTTCCGCGTTGGTACAATCAATATCATTACCAAGAACATAGTACCCGGTTACCGCAACCTGACCAGAAGAGTAGCCCACGCCAAGCGCACGGAGCTCGTCTGCGGTCGTGATAACGTCGGTGTAAATATCCGCATTGACGCTGTAGTTTGCTTTATCCGTCATAATGATCAACGTTTTGCCTGCGCCGAGCATCGTTACGTCCGTAGGCATCACTTCTTTGTTGAACGTCACCACACCATCGCTTACGCTGGTGAAGATTTCCCCACCATCCAGAAGAACCGACGTCACCGTACCTTGTACCCCAGTAGGCAACGCGAACGTGCCATCCTTGATCGAAATCGTCACCGTTGCATCAAGCTCTTCAACGGAGATTTCAACTTCGTCGCCGAAGCTCACGTCACCGAAGTAAATCGTACCAGTATTGCCCTGCAAAGTCAGCGTAAGAGACAACTCTGTCGCCGCCGTACCGTTTGCATCATCAATATAAACGCGCAACGTATATACGGTGTTTGCTGCAAAACTAGAAACTTTGTTGCCTTTCGCATCAAGAATTTTAGCAGTTCTTCCTGGATCATCAGCATCGTGCGTGACAACACCGCTCGGCGATATGGTGAAATGCTGTTGAGGAGTCCAAACGTGCACTATCGTAAGCGCGTTTGTTGTTAAGAACGGAATATCTACATAGTCGTAGTCAGCCTCAATATAGCCAAGTTTTGCACGGCTAGGATACGCAGTATTCCAGTTCGATACATCAATACCCGATTTAACAACGCGCGTGCCCTCTGCAAAGCCGAGATCTGTCACGTCGCCCTGATAAACCTCGTAAGCCCATGTATAACTGCTATTTTGCGCAACCATACTGTTTGTTCTTGTAAATGTCACGCCGCTAGGCAATTGCGTAATATTTTCCACACCAGTAGTCACGGTATCGTTCACATAAGCAACTAAATTATAGCCCGCTGCCTTGATTAAGACGTTTTCGTATGTATTGTTCGCATCGTAGTTCGTACCGAGAAGAGTCTTTAATGTAAGACCAGAAGCGTCCACCTTGATTTTGCGATAAACGTCCGCACCCTCACCGTCACTTCTACGAACAAATAAACCAAATCTCTTCCAAGAATCACCAGTAGCAGCCGTTGCAACCGTAATATTAATATTCTCGAACGTCACGCCATTGTATGTCTGATATGCGAACAACCCGATCTCACCGCCACTCTGATTGGTTACCGTATTAGACAGGTTATCCAAGAAATGCACATTCGTAAGGTTAACGTTTTTAACCGTCGCCTTGTCCATTTTACCGAATAAGCCACCGTCACTAACACGCGCATTGTGGATCGTATAACCATTACCATCGAACGTAGCCTTAAATCTATAGTCACCAGTAGTAGGAGAACCATACCCTGCAGCCAAGAGATCAGAATAATTGTCCTGATGCTCAATTATGATATCATTGCCAAGGATATAATAGCCCGTCATATGCGCCGTAGCCGTTTTGTTATTACCACCCATGCCGAGCGCTTTCAATTCAGCAACCGTCGTGATGATATCCGTCACCATAGTTGCCTGCAATTGATACTTGTTCTCGCTCGTTCTCACGATCAACGTCTTGCTTGCGCCAAGATCAGCCGTAGCGATCGCCGACCCGTCAAACGTCATCGTATTGCCGTCTGCGCTGACAAAGATTTCCGTACCGTTGAACGTCACGGATTTGATCGTACCGTCGATTCCGTCAGGCAACGTGACAACGCCGTCTTTGATCGACATCAACAGCGTTTCTTCGATTTCCGTTGCTGTTGCGTTCGGATCTTCGTAAATAACCGAGTTGCCGAAGCATACACCGTAGGAAGGATTTGCCCAAGGTGCGCTCCACGACGAAATCTTCGAAACGAGCGTATCGTTCCAAGCGTCGTATTTTTCTACCGTCGCCGTACCTTCGATAAACACAGGCTCTACATGGCCAACGTCCGTAATCAAATAGCTATTGTTTATAGTTGCACCAGCATTGTTCTTATAATAGAACCCTGCAATCTCGTTAACGCGGAGCGCAACATTCGTGCTAGAAGTTGCTTTTACAATAACGTTGTTTACTGTACCATAGTTAACCTTACCGAGAATACCCAACGCACCCCAAGCCTCCACAGAGGGAGTATCGCCAACGCTATTTTTAGCGTTAAGATTGGTCTGCAAATCTATCTCTACGTACACGTTGTTAATTTCGCCGTGATTGTACGCCACAATACCACGAAGACTGCTGCCTTCATTGTAGGCATAATTCAACAATTCAAAACGGATATCCTTCACCGTACCTTTATTGACAATGATGAACACAGGTGCATAGCTCTCTATTTTTCCATTATACGATATTGATGGATTAGCATCATACAACAGCGTTGCATTTACAATAGCATAACCATTCCCGTCCAAGACACCGCTAAATTCTTCAACGCCTTTCAACGTGTTTCCGCCCATATTCAAATCGGACGTGAGTACGTAATGACCGCCCATATTCGACTTCATAATCGCCTGTAAGTCTGTAGGCGAACCTACGTTGTCTTTATCGAGTTCGATCACGCCTTGTACAAAGTTGACAGGCAACGTGATCTCGTATTCACACGTATTCGTTTCGCTCGTGAATACAAAATTCTTAATGCCGTTCCACGACTTCATCGATTCGTTCAACGTAATCGTCCAGCTGTTAGAACCGAATACTCCTTGATACCAAGTCGTATCGCCGCACGTGACGGTAACGTTCGATCCCGCCAGATACGTATCGTAAATTTCGCTCAAATCAATCGTTGCGCTTGTTGCGCCCATTACTACCGTCGTGCCATCCAAATAGTGACCCATCTCGACGTTTTGAACCGCCGCCGTGTACGTTTCCAGCGCTCTAATAACCGTGAACGTCTTCTTCGCAGAGCCGTCAGCCGACGTTGCAATTACCGTAATCTTCGTGCCGATTTCTACGCGGCTAGATACAGTCAATACGCCCGTCGTTTTGTTAATTTCAACGCCCTCGATTTCCGTTTCAAGGCTGTACGTGACACCCTGCGTTTGATTCGTCTTGACCGTCAACGAGCCGTTTGCTCTCACTTCCGTTTCTTCCGTCGTGATGCAAAGACCGACCGTCTGGAATTCTACGCCCGAAGGGTATTGACCTTTAGCGATCATTACAGCCGTATTTTGTTCGCCGATGTTGTCCCCATCAGGGTCAGTATACGAATCGCCGGTATAACCGACTGCAACGTAGTCCGCTGCCTTGATGACAACGTTTTCATATACGTTTTCTGTGTTGTGGCTGATACCCAGCAAGGTTTTCAGCGTAAGACCAGACGCGTCTACCGTAATATTACGGAACGTTGCTGCACCAGACGAACCCGAGCACACAAACAAACCGTCTCTCTTCCAAGTCCATTTGTTGTTGGGCGACGTTGCCATTGTGATATTGATATTTTCAAACGTGCTCTTAGGGGCAGTGTATGCAAAAATTGCAATATACCCACCGTTTTGTTCAGAAAGCCCCGTAGGAATATCTTCAATCAAGTGCACGTTCGTCAAATTAACGTTTTTAATCGTTGCTTCCGTTGCCGTACCGAAAATACCACCGTCGCTAACGCGCATATTATCAATGGTATAACCGTTGCCGTCAAATACGCCCTTGAAGTGATATTTATTTATATAATTACCCTTATCGTCCTTCACGCCGTCCGACGCTGCATCATAACCAGCCGCAATTAAATCGGACCAATCGTCCTGATGAACGAAAGTGATATCATTAGCCAAAACGTAATAGCCCGTAATATCTTTCAACGCCGTGTTGTTATTATTACCCATACCGAGCGCTTTAAGATCTTCTGCTGTTCTGATAGGATTTGCACAAATTACGTTAAATTCGTACGTCGTAGCACCGTCATCACACAGAACTTTCTTGTTCGTGTTCACAGCCATTTGACCGATCGGAACGCTGAGCTTACCGTTCACGTAAGAGGTTGCCGTGTATTGTCTAGTATCGATCTTGACTGTGTACGTCGTACCAGCCTTAATAGCGCTGTCTTTCAACAACAGGTCTTGTTCGTCGCAGAACATATACTGCGTCTTTGCCATTACCTGATGATTTGCGTTTTCCGTGCGCGTATGCACGTTCGTAAATCTAATAACGTTGCCTGCCGAAGAAAGGAGCTCTACAATATACGTTTTGCCTGCTGTAATCGTCGCAGGGATCGTGATCGAGCCTGCGCTTGCCTTTACCTCGTCTTCTGGCGATGTCACGCCGTCCGCGCTGATTACTCTTACCGTGTAATCACCAGCCGTAATTGCTGTGTGCTTGAGCGTAAGGCTGCTGCCAGCGTCAACGATCTGATCGTCTTTCACCGTCGTCGTGGTCGCATTGCTCAAAACGTTTTCAATAGCCGTTTTGAAAATGTCAATCGAACGACCTTCGCCAAAATACGCAAGATCGCAATGTGCAATAATTTCTAAGAACTCCGCACCGTATTTGAGCACGTAAGAAGTGTCACCGTCAAACTCCGCATCCGTATAATCGGTCGGGGCATCCCACGTATTCAGCCCCTCACCCGACTCAATTCTATTGTCGCCGAAAATATACATCATCAAATACAACGGCGTTGCTTTTTCGCGTTTAATATTCCAATAATAGGTGTCGTAATTAGGATCGTTGGGATCGAGCGCACTAATCGCCTGGTCAATCGTATTAATCCAGTCTTTTAACGTCGTTTCGGAGAAAGCGAAAAAGTCTTCATCATCCTTATCCAAGACTTCGGTTCTGCCGATAGAGCCGTCAACGCTGGTAGCGGTTGCGTTATACTCCGAGTTCGTTTTAAGACTATTCCAGTTATCTTTACACCATTGACTCCACGAATTGTAATACGCACGCATCTTGTCGCTACCTGCGCCGTATGCACCCTTAAAGTACGATTCGATCCAGCCGTTCCATTCGTTGTCTTCAACGTCAGCATTCCACGCCAGTTTCGACATCAAATATTCTTTCAAACGGGCGAAGTTCTGCGTGGAACTCATCATTTGGTTGAACATGAAATCGATGCCGTACGCCTTCGCGAGCGCGTAATTGCCGCGAATTGCATTTAAGGAATCGTAAGGCACGTAGAATTGCATCGTAGTGCCGTAATAGCCCCACCACAGCATATCTGTGCCAAGATCTTTAAAGACTTTCAGGTTGTTATGTACAGCTGTATTCCATTCACTGCCAGAAGTGGTATCATCAAGGGGCACCAAATAGTCCGCACCTGTTTCCGCAAACCAAATTTCAACGTGTTTGCCATAATCAGACAATTTGGTTTCGTAATTCTTCGTATTTTTAGGGGCAAGGTTGGTTGCGTGATAGAACAACGAAGAAATTTTGAAATTGTCCGAGCTATCCTTGCGCTCTGTTTCGCTCCATCTACTCTTTACAGCCGCCGCTACGTCCAACAAGAATTCGAGCAAGTTATCCGAAGGATTGCCTTGTGTAGTACAGCTAGAACACGTACACCAAATTCTGTGGTCCATATGCGAGAACCCAAGACGAGTACGCTCAGGATTTGCCTTCAGCTGCGCAATCATTTCATCCGCAACAACCTTAATCAATGCCGTTCTTTGCGAAGAATAACCATGTGCCGTATAACAAAGCTCTGCTTTTATCGTTTTATAATACGTCCAAGTTTTTGTGCCGTCATCATTGATTACACACGTTGCAAACGGATCGCTAGTCACGTTTCCATCCTTAGTATTAGAATCCGTGTCTTCAGACGTCGTATTTTTACCCGTTGTATCATAATACGGATTTGTTATCGTCTTAAATGTACCACTTTGCACACCCATCGCAGAGTATGTTGTTCCAGTAGCATACCAATCCACTGTAGAAGAGCCATTACCTACATAAATAGTACTCGTCTCTCTCGTCAATGCATCCACAACCAAAACGGAGTTGTGCGCAATACCTTGGTGGAACGCCGTTTTTTGCGTTGCGCCTTTGTTGATACCAAGGGCGATCATATCACGCGTATAATCTTGCATAAAGTACCCGTCCATAACGCCGTCGACACGCAAATCGCTCTGGATTACGTTATATTCGATGTCGGGTTCGTACGCCGTTGCCGCCGCCTGCACTTCCGTATTAGCATCGTACGAATAGGTGTTTTCCATCAGGAATTCGTAGCCGACCGTATCCGTCAAGAACTGATGCGTGCCGTAGTAAACAGCCTCGGGCGCTTTCTTGCCGAGGATATATACGTTGTAGCCGTCCACAAATACCTGCGAGGACGTGTCTTTCGTCGTGCTCACCGCTTTGCCGGTTTCTTTCCCCGTCGCGCCGATGGAGATAAACTTATCGTCCGCTGAAGTGACGATGGGCAATTCTACGCCCGTCGCCTCTGCAAAAATCTTCTGCAACAGCTCCGCCGCCGCTTTTTCGTATTGTGCACTCGTCGCTATACCGCCGTTAGCAAAATTCGCATACGTAATCGCGCTAGCGTTCTTCGCCTCATCCGAAATCAAAATCTTATATTCGGACGCACCTACGAACGTATCGGTGTTAATTTCGCGCGTAGCGGTGCGCGTAATAGTAGTTTCGTTCTCTTCATCAAGAACATAGGTTGCCGTCACGGTGATTGTCGCCTTACCCACCTTGTTTGCAACGACCGTCGTTCCGTTTACGGAAATAACATCGGCATTACTCGTCGTATATTCATAACTGACTTTTGCATTTTCATAAGGTACGCCGCCGATGGTCAGCACCGCCATCTTCTCCGTGGAGTTGGGCAGTTTGTTAGAAATCAGCTCTACCGCACCGTTTGCAGGCTCGCTCTGATTAGCGGAAATTTGGTTCTCGTTGACAAATTCCACCCTAATATCCGCATCTTTGGAAATATTCGCAACCTGATCGGTGACGCTCTCTTGGGTCTGCTCTTCCATATGCGCAACGTAGCCGATACTTCTCACCACCGTATTTTCGGTGTAATAATATACCGTCACGCCGTCCTTGATACCCGTTACGTAGCTGCGCGCCACGAGCGGACGGTTGTTATAGCTTTCGGGCAAACTGGTATATTCGCCGTTTGCGTCCTTCGCGCCAGCCAAAACGCTGGTCCACTCCGTCCCTTCCTGCTGCCATTTCTTCGTTTGGATATCCAAAACGTTCGCCGTGGCGTGCGTAAGCTCCTGCGAACCTAAATAGTCCGCAGGCAAAATCAGCGTACCGTATTGCATGTTAGAAAGCCCCAACGCGTCAATCGCGTCGAGTTCTTCTTGCTCCAATACCGTGCGGAAACGGATCCCGTTATAATCCGACGTTCTGATCGAGCCTTCTTCCTCAATCGTAAACGCTTCTAATGTGTTGTAAACGGGTGCGGTTGCTGCCGCCGCCTTTACGTCGCCGCCACGCAAGAAGGATACGCCGCCTGCTATACAGCAAGCAAACGCGCAAAGTGCCAAAGAAATAATCGATTTTTTAGCTGTCTTCTTTTTAATTTCTTTTTCCTCCTCCTTTACACATCCCAGCCGGGGCGTGTTTCCCCAGCGTTATCGTTTGAGGTGGGCGAAGTCGTGATAATATCACTCCCTTCAATCCAAACGATCTGCAACTTCAGTTCTTCATAGTTTTTCATCATAAATGCCTCCTATTTTTGATGAACAATCTATCGTGCTATATTTTTTTATTTTTTTCCAGATAACAGTTTTTTGTGGTTTGTACCAACAAACCACAAGGACGCGTCCTTGCATTTTTTGCGTTTTTGTATTGTATCGCGCGCTACTACGCACACGCTATACGCGCACCTGCGCATAAGGATGGCAAGATACACTATGCCACTATAGTTCTACTATCTATTAAAACACGAGAAACACCCTTTGTCAATATTCTAAAATTGCAAAAAAGTGCTAAAAAATTTCATTTTTTGTGTGTATGGATACAAATTTGCAAAAACGACAGCTTTGCCGCGTAATAGTGCTTTTATCACACGTTTTGAGTGTTTTTGTCACAAATCCGCAAAAATACATTGACAAAGATCATTACTTTTGATATAATCGCAGAAAATACTGCCTTGCGCGCTTTTTGCGCGATGCGTTCTTTGGAGAGTGACGCGTATGACGAATCTGACCTTCATCGTGGATATTGATAAATACTCTGTCGAGCACTTGGACGAGATTCATTATAAGTACCACATCAATACTTTTGATTTCCCGATGGTGCACTCGCACGAGGATTACTGGGAGTTTACCATTGTCACGGACGGGACGTTATTTAATATCCGCAACGGAAAAAAAGAAACGTGTCGCGAGCACACGCTCTTTTTCTCTACCACGAAGGACGCGCATTGCCTGAAACGGGGTGCAGAAGGCAAGCTCCGCTATATTAATATCGCCGTCAAGGAGAGCTATCTGACAAAAATGCTCAACGTACTTTCTCCCTCGTTCAAACAAACCCTTTTGGACGGCGAACGCGCCTGCCCCTTCCCTGTCGAATATATCTACAAAATCGAAGAACTCCTACACAGAGTTAACCTGCTAACATCCAAACAACTACGTCTGAAAAACGACCTGCTCCACGCGGCGACGTTGCTGATTTTGCAGCATCTCTTCTCTTCGCACATCAATTTGTTTGACGAAACGCTGACAGGGGATTTCGTCTGGATGCAAAAGCTGTCCGTTATTATGCAAAAGCCCGAATTCCCCACCTACACCGTCAACGATCTATGCGACGGGCTCGGCTATTCGCGTATGCAGCTCAACCGACTCTTTAAGCAACATCTCGGCAAAAAACCGCACGAATATCTCACCGATTACAAGCTCCGCTACGCAAAGAGCTTGCTGAAAAATACGGATATGAAAATCTTAGACGTCGCGATGGCGTCGGGATATTCGACACTCTCGCAATTTCAACTCAATTTCAAACGGAATTTTGGCGTGACACCTGGGGCGTATCGAAAACAAAGCAAACAGCTCAACGATATATAAATACAAAAACGGCTATGCAACCATCGATTGCATAGCCGTTTTCATCTCTTCGACATATTTAATAGGCAAAGAACAATTTGTTATACGCCGCGATCTCATTTTCCGCCGCCGTCACCGCCTTGCCATCTCCCGCGAGCATCGCCGCCGCGTGTTTCTTCGTCAACACCTTATACCTCGGGAAATATTCTTTGAGCAAGAACCGCGCGTATTTTACGTAGCGGTACGCACCGAATACCCAGAAATTCTCGTCGTTAAAGGAAAGCACTGCCACACAGTCCCCTGCTTTGATCGCAGATTTCACACCGTCGAAATTCTCCGCGAACACCATCGAGAACTGATGATTAAACAGCGAGTCATCGCGCGTACAACTGTGCGAGTCGGACGCACCGAGCACGGACGACGTATAGCCCTGCGCCAACAAATCGTTCCAAAGCGCGACCTGCAAGTTGTCGCCGTTCCCGTCTCTATCGTCGCCTGCCAGCAATTCCCACGCGTCGAACACGCCTTCTTTAAGAAGCGCTTCCGTCGTTGCGACGGGCATATGGTATTCGCCGTAAACGTCCCAGTACGGGTGCGCCAAAATCGCCACGCCGTTCCGTTTTTGGATCTCGCGCGCAACGAACACGCGGAAGGCATAATCGGTCTTGTCTGCTACCGTATCGGGGATTTTATCTTCCGCCAAAATGCGGCGCACTTCCTTTTCCACGTACGCGTAATCATTTTCAATGACTTCGTTTACGCTGCTATCCCCGTCAAAATTGATGATATGGAAATACCCCATCGAAAGATTGTGCACTTCTTCGCCGCGAAATACGCGGAAAGCGTCTGTCCATTTCTCCACAGCCGCTTTGCCTTCCAGCGAAGGCGCAAAAAGATGATGATCGGTAATGGCGATAAAATCGTACCCTGCCGCTCGGTATTGACAAGCCACTTCATAGGGCGAGCCCTCGCCGTCGGAACGGTTACTGTGCAGGTGCGTGTCCCCTTTGAACGCTTTTTTGATAGCCAAATCCGGCCGCACCGAATATGCATACGTCCAAATCAACCGCTCTTCGCCGATCATAATTTTTACGTCGTATTTCTGCTCGTCAAAGAACGCGTATTCGTACGAATACACCCCGTCCCCTTCCGCTTTCATTTCAAAATAAGGATAGCGCTCCTCTTCATCGACGCGGTACACCTTCGTATGCTTGATCGCATAAATCTCTTTGGGCTGCACCTTGATCATCACTTTATCGTTCGCCGTCACACCGTCCAGCCTTGCATAAATCGTCTGCGTTTTGTCTGCAAGAAACACCTTGGGATATACTTCCAACACCGTCTTTTTCATTTTCATTATCTCCTGTTTACGGAAAAAGCTCCGCTGTTTTTTATTATAGCACTTTTTACCTACCCTGTCAATATTCTTACAAAAAAAGAACGGACGATTTTTTCGCCCGTTCCCGTTTTTCTATGAACAAATTACGCTTTTTCCGCGAGCACCTCGGATACGTACACAGTCAAATCGCCGTCCACCGCCATCGGATAGAACCCAGAGGGATTGCCGTACAGGATCGCATCGATTGCGTTGTTGCTATACGCAGGGTTCGCTTCGGAGTTATACGCGCCGTTAAATCCCGTGCCGCTATATACCACTTCGCCGCCGTACGTAATTTTAATATCCCACGTGTTCGCCGCCGTCTGCGTCAACTCGAAATACAGCCAATCGGTCAGACCTTCCAACGTCTTTTCTGCGTTGCAGTTGAATTTCGACGTTTTCAACGCAAAATATACTTTGCTGTATTCGTCCAAGTTCGTACCGTCAAAGTTCATACCGTGGATATTCGCCGCCGTTGCGCTTTGATATTTATATACGTTCTCAAAACCAAACGCCGCCGTGATCTCCGTCGTTGCCTCGAACATAGAGCCGTTAATATCTACGCCGGCAAGATACGCGCTGTCTGTAACCAAATCCTTTTTGACAGGCTCTACGTAGTTCTCGTCCAAAACGCCGATCAGCTCCGTCACATTAATTTGTGCAGGCGTACAATCTGCATAGCCAAGCTCTTCCGAGCGTGCGTCAAGCTCCATCTTCAAGAGCGTGGAAAGATTGTTGCCGCTACGGCTCGTCACTGTGCCTGCGCCTCCTGCGAACGCGATATCCCAGCCTGCGCCCGTCTTTGTCATCTCGACGGGGGTCCATTGTCCGTTCCCAGCAAAATAATGCGACCAGCCGTCGAAGAGTACCCAGCTCTTCTCCACTTTGATCTGGAATTTGATCGTCTTGTATTTCGCGACGTCAATTTGCGCAAGATCCGCCCAAACGGTCTTTACGCCGCCCGTGCTTTGTTTACTTTCGTTCCAAACCGCCGTTTCACTGTACACCTTTTGGTATCCGTACGGCGCCGATTCTTCGCTCGCCGTCGCGTTGACAAACAAACTCTCCACCACCGTTTCTCGCGTACCGTGTACGTAGTTTTCGTCTTTAACCGCGATCATTTCCGTCACGGAAATCTCTGCAGGAACACAGTCGTCAAAGCCCAGCTCTGCCGAGCGCGCGTCGTATTCGAACGTCAAAATCCCTTTCAGGTTATTCCCTTCGCGGAAGGTCGTCGTACCGCCAAAGCTAACGTCCCAACCCGTGCCGTTCTTTTTGAGCGTAATCAGCTGCCAAACGGCAATCGTGCCGTCCCGTTCGCTGTCGCCGTTGGCGAGATAATGACTCCAACCGTCGAACAAAATCCACGATTTTTCTACCTTCATCTGGAAATAAATCTCTTTGTACGGCTCTACGTCCAAGTCGGCAATATTCGCAACCACCGTCTTGTCGCCGCCGATACCCGCGTTCTCTTCCGCCCATACAGCCGTTTCCTTGCTGACGGTGGTATAACCTACGGGCGCGGACGCATCCGTTTCTACGGTCGCCGCAAAAGCCGTTGCCACGCTCTCCGTTTCGCCTGCCGCCACAACTGCCTGCAAGGTCGTTTCGCCTTTCACCAAGCCCAACGGAATGTCCCAGCCCACGAACGTACCTTCTACGCCTGTCATCACCGCGTCTTTCGCCGCCGCCAAATCTTCCGCGGACACTTCCGTATCCACCGTCACGTCTTGTGCCACATATTTCACGTCGCCGTTATACGCAAACTGTACGTCGTACGTATTCAGCGAAACGTTCTCGACCGTAATCGTGATATCCGCGTTTTGGTTTGCGATCACGTATTCCCCGTTCTCGTTCCTCGTCACTTCCGTCGTCGTATCGCCTACCGAGTAGGACACTTTCACCACGTCCAGACTTTGCGAATATTTCTCTGCGAGCGAAATGCGGAACACGTATTCCGCCGCCGTGCCCTTGATCGTCGTGTTTTCATTGAGCAAAGCGCCTGCTACCTCGCACGCAAACGTCACGTCATAGGAAACTTCCACAACGCCGACCACTTCGATCATAAACCCGTAAGCAACGTCTTTTACCACGTATTTGCCCTGCGTTTCGTCGTACGTAGCCGCCTCGCCGTCAATCGTCACCGCAAAATCAGCCCCAGCTTCATACCCCGTCGCAAACGTCACGGCAAAGTAATAATCTTCCCCGACGATCGCCTCGTTCTCTCCTTCGATCGTCGCACCCGTCACCGTTTCTTTTACAACGTTCACGCGCATTTCTTGCGGTTCGGAGCTTTCTTCGCTGCTTTCTTCGCTGCTTTCGCTCTCGATACTTTCAGACGAACTTTCTTCCGAAGGCGTAGAACTTTCACTCTCGACGGAGCTTTCTTCGCTGCTTTCGCTTTCGATTGTTTCAGACGAACTTTCGCTCTCCGCAGGTGAAGAAATTTCACTGCTGCCGCCTACGCTACTCGACGCGTTGCCCTTATCCTTGTCCTTGCCGCACGCAGCAAACAGCGTTGCGGACATCGCCAATGACAATGCTAATAATAATGCTTTTCTCATTTTTTTCATAACCTTTTCCTCCCTGCGCCAAAAGCGCGCCTTTTATGATTTTTTAATAAGCGAAGGCAGACGTTCTGGATGAACGCTCCATACGCTATGATCAAAAATTTGATAGCCGTAATAGGATGCGTGCATTTGCGTTTCGCAATATATCACGTTATCCCCGTCAAAATTGCCGTAGCCGTATCCGATTACGCCGCCTGCACCCTCAAATTCACTATATACGACGACGTTGGACATACTCGATTTACCGTATCCCCAGTTGTACGCCATACGCGAAACGCCCATAAACGCCTGCGTTGTGATATGCGAGGGCAGCGTTTCGTGATCGACGTAGCCCGTGCTCGTCAAATCGTCGGGGAACTCCGTCACCGTCGAATTTTCACCCTTGCGCATACGGATAAACGCGTTGTTCAGGTTCATACCGTAGTTCGTCCACGAAATTCCCGTGCCCATCGCAGTCTCAAATACAAGATCGAGCGATACGTTGGACAAGTTGGATTCGAACACGCCCTTGTCGTTATGATGCCCGAACGTGTGCGCGATACCAGCCGCGCGCACCGCCTCTGCCGTAAACAAAATATTCTCAAACGAAATATTCCGCAGGCGCAACCCGACCGCCGTACCAAACAGCGATTGATAATTGCCTTGCATCGTCACGTTTTTCACCGACCAACCGTCGCCGTTGATTTCGCCGCCAAAATAGTTATTCTCAATATTGCCGCTATCCGCAAGCGTGCCGATGTCATAGGCATAGCCCGTAAAATCGATGTCGTTCGTCAGATAATAACGCGCCTTGTCGTTAGTAGGATCTTCAAACATCTCCAGCCAGCTCTGCGCGTCGCAGACCGCCGCCGTATAAACGTCCACCGTCACGTATTCGACGAGATCCCCCGACGTGATCACCACTTCCGTCGTGCCCACGCCAACGGGTGTGACCAAACCACTCTCCGAGACCGTCGCAATACTCTCGTCCGCACTCTCAAACGCAAACGCCTTGTCCGTTTCCACACGCTCGTCGTCGCCCGAAACGGTAACGTACTGTACGCCTATCTGTGCCGTTGCTTCCGTCTGCATCTCCATCATCAGTTTCGTGCTCTGCACGCGGAGCAATGCACCGCTCTCTACGCTGCGCGCCGTGACCGTTACCACGCACTCCGCGCTCTCGCCTTCCGCCTCTGCCTTGATCACCGCCGTACCGGGGGCTTTCGCCAACACTTTCCCAACCGCGTTCACCGACGCGACCGTAGGATTGTCGGAGGTCCAACGCACCGAACGGGTGGAGTTCGTCGTCGCGGTCAATACGAACGAGCTGTCCTCTTCTAACGTATAAGTTTCTTTATCCAAAACAATCGTAATGACGATCGACTCACTACTCGTTTCACTCGAACTGCTACCACCGTCGCCGCCCGTATCTCCGCCACAAGCAGCAAATCCTGCCGTCGCCATTGTGCCCGTCAACAAAAGTGCCGCCAAGCCTTTTACGAATTTTTTCATTGTCCAATTTCTCCTTTATTGGAATATCTCCGTTTTCCAACTCTCGATTTTTTGCGTAAGCCCACCTTCGTCGCTTTCGCGGCGGTTGGTAATTTCAAACTTCGCGCAATAATAGCTGAGGATGGACCAATACTCTTCTTTCTGTTCTTGCGTCAAAAGGTTCATATAATGCTCGAACATCAAATAGATAGGCGTGATTTGTTCCCTACGCACGCGATCGTAAAGAACCTGATACCGTTCGGGATCGCTCGTTTTCACGCTATCGAGCTGTGCAATCGATTTTTCCACCATCTGGTACATTTCTTGTAGTACTTCGTATGGCCAGAACATTTTTAACGTCGTTTCGAAGAACAGACCTCCCGAAAATCCTTTCGAGTTTTCCAAATATTTATAGTACGAGCGAAAGAAATTGTAATACTCCATCATCGTTTCCGCCGCCGCACCGTAATAATGCGTGATAAAATCGGATACTAATTCGCTAAAATCAAGATCGGAACGGTACATCGTTTTGCATTGCGTATAGATTTTCAACGCCTCAAAAGTAGGCGTGGACGAATCGTAAACGCCCTGATCCATAATATAATTTACGCCCATATCCGACATCGTTTTATAATGTTCCGCATACACGCCGAAATTGTTTTGCGGCGCCATATAGCTGTACGCAGGGATACTGTACGTCCAGATAACAATGTTGTCCTTCCTTCCCTTCGACGCAAACAAATCGGACCAGCCGCGGAGCTGTTCGTATTGTGCCGAATTTTCCTTGCTCGCGAACGGTTTGGAAAACTCCGCTTCGATAGGGCAATACATTACGTTTACGCTCTCGTGCACGTCAAATCCTTCCCATACGGGCACGTATTTTTGCTGTGTTTCGTCCCACGTTGCAGGAGGTTCTGACGAAGTTTGATAGGCAAAGAACAGATATTTGATTTCACGTTCGGGATAGTTATCCGCCAGCCACGCGTCCACGTCGCGCGCAATTTTATTCGTGAAGTTGCACTCTTGTCCGCCGTAGCCACCCATCAGCGCACGTGCCTCTACGCAATCGCTGCACTCACACATATCCAAATTGTCTTCATGCCCCAGCATAACGTACACCCCGTAAGGGTGCGAAACGATATATTCCTTAATGCGCTCTACCATCTCCAAACGCATCTCTTCGTTTTCATAGCATACCTGTGTTTGCGAGGCGTTGTACCACTCAGAATTGTGTCCGTAAACCGTTGTAGGGAGATACTGACTGATCGCCGTATGGCCAAAACTTACCCAAATCCCCGTACCAAACCACGAGAACATACGCATACGTCTTGCATACGTTGCGTCTGCAGAAATAGCTCTGGAACGGAATTCGCGTATATCCACCGTCGGACGGAATTCGATATCGTAATCGAGCAACGCCACCGTGGATTTCTCTTCAAAATAGATTTCGTCCGAAGCGTAAAACTCCAAGCCGATCGTATAGTTGAGCATATCGTAGCCTGCGCTGATCGTGCCGTTGCTATTCCGCGCGTTGCAAAGCACCGTATTCCCGATACGTTTCATCACGTACCCCGTTTCACGCAGGTTGCTGGGAATCGTCAAACCGCTCCCCTTGAACAAGGTGGTGTCGCCAAGTGAAATATAATACGCGTCCTCGTCAAAGGCGAGATCTTCGTCTGAAATGATGGGCAAAACAACGCCCGTCGATTCCGCATAGAAATACTGGATTTCCGAGGCGATCGCCTTGATATTGTCGTCACAATCGGGCGAAATAACAATGCTGTACGGGGAATCCCCGTTTTCAATCACGTTCACTGCCGTCGGGGCTACCGAATCGGGGAGCTGCACTGTGATCGGCGCGGACGTGTCGCCTGCACCGCCATCGTTGTTGTTCGAGCCGCCCTTTTTATTACAGCCTACCGCGAACGCGAACGTGGTAAGTATAGACATTGCAATCGATAAAATTTTCTTTTTCATAATGCGTCCCCCCTTACTCTACCACAACGTTGAACGCGTAGAACGTCACGTTCCCGTTTTCGTCCTGAATATGATAATAGATCGTGTGTTTTCCCTTGCGCGTAAACCGTACGCTGCTCCCCTTCACGTCGTTGATCAGACCGTCCGAGGACAAGCAATAGATCTCCACCTTCACCTTGCTTAAATCACCGTTGTCTTGTACGGAATAGGACGGCAAGCTGATCGTCGAGCCGACCTTTGCCGTTTCCGCCACTTCACCGTTGAACGTCAGCGTAGGCTTTTGATCGTCGTATGCCACTACGTATCTCGACAAAGACATTTTCTTGCCGTTGACGTCCTGTGCAAAATACTCGATCTCATATTCGCCGTACTCCTCGCCGAGCACATACGTATGCTCTTGCGTGGCGGAGACTTCGTCCATTACAATCGCCCCTTCAAAGCGTACGCATACCGTCACTTCTTTGATGTTGCTCAAAACGTCGTACGTCGTCGCCGCTGGAATCACAATGCGTGTTCCGGGCGCAAAACTGCCCGACAGATACCCCTGTATCGAGATGATCGGCGGCTTGCTATCCTGTCTACCGTTGTTCATATCTTGGTTGGCTATGGACGAAATGCCGACGCTCGCAGCGCCGCGTACGCCTTTCACCGCCACATCGAGATAGACGTAGCCGCTGCTAAACCCTTCAAATTCGCTGCCGTTGACGTACGTTTTGATCGTCGCCATAAGACGGTTGTACGTGTCGAGCAACTGATGCGTATCACGATCGTACGTAATCTTCATCTTGCCATCGTCGTCCACGTCAAAACCGCGTTTATCACCGCCGTGTACGCTCGCAAAATATTCGCCGTTATCATAAACGACGGTAAGCTCTACCACTTCGTTTGCGTGTACGCTATCGCGCAAAGTAATCACGATCTCTTCGTATTCTCGCGCGTCTGCCTTGGGGTTCAAACGGAAATACAGGTGCTCTGTGGAAATCTTCCGCACGAAAGAAAACCGCATATCCGCGTTCTCCTGCGCCGTAAAGAATATCCCTTCCGACGTCGCGCTCACGTCCCCATTGTTATAATCGTAAAACTGCGTTAAATACTGCGAAACACGGTTTTCGATCTTCTTGATCGGCAGCGTTCTTTCAACCGCCGTTTCTTTGCCGTCTTTTGCAAAGATCATACGGATCGTGGCATTTTGCACTTCGTCCGAATATACGGGCGTATAGATATTGCTATCCAACGTACGCGTCCCTGCGCCATCCGTCACTTCGATCTTCGCCGCGACGTCTTCGTATTCGCCTACTCCCGTGTAGCTTTTCGCCACGTACGTGGGAAATTCAAACGGATCGCCGTCGATGAGCGTGACAGGAAACACCAGCGAGTTTTCGTCAAAAACAGGTTGTTCTCCCACCGCTACGTTGCGGATACGCAAAATTTGCTTACCCTCGTTGCCGATATAATCCGTCGCCGTGAATTTGACCGCATACGTACCTTCCTTTTCACAGACGAACGCGCCAAATTCTATGGGCACGCGCTCGCCGCCGCAGGTGACTTCTACCGCCGTCGTAATGCCGCCTACACCACCCACGCCGTAAAACTCGGGCAAGTACACCTTCTCACCGATCACCGCTCTGTCCTTCATCTGTTCAAGCAAGACGACTTCGGGGGCACTCGTATCGTCCACAGCCGTCACTTCCAGCCATTTTTCCGCCGCGTTGCCGTACGCGTCGTACGCCTTATACACGACTGTGTACACGCCGATTTGGTTGGGCGTAAACGCGCCATCCACGATCGCCACGTTTTGCTCGCCAAAATACACGCTCGTTTCTTCTTTCACCACTTCGCTATACAGATCGCGCGCCGAGAAATCAAAAATCTTGTACGGTCTGTTGACTTCGGCATTGGGCAGAACGTTTTCGTCCACACCCGACACCGATACGATCGGTGCGGCATTGTCGGGGATATATTGCTTACTCAAATCTTCCCCATCCAACGTCATCAGCATAACGTTTGCCGTACTGCTAACGCCTACCGCATACATCGTCATACGCACTTCGCCCGTCGTCCAGCCGCGCCACGGCTTGTCACCGCCGCTCAAATACTTATCTTGCGTGCTGTAATCGCGGAGCAAGAAAGGAACTTCTTTTGTTCCGTCACCGCTGCGTGTCTGCCAAGACTGCGCGTAAATACTCTTCGCGTCGTCGTCATAATAGATCTTCATCGAGTTTTTCACAAGCTCACGGCTGGTGATTTCCTGCGTGAAGTTTGCGCTGGACACCAAACCGCCGTCCTCGTGCGAAGTCGCATTGTGGATCAACACGTCACCCGTCATAAATTCGTAGTGATACGCCAGCCAGTTCTGCCCCGTCGCCCTTGTACGAAGAAGAGTAATCTCCGGATTGTAGTCCATATATTTAACACGGACGGAAATGTAATTTTCGGGATCGTATACGTCCGTGAACGTGACGTAGAGCGCAGTCATATCCGCTTTGCCGATCTCGTTGGGCTGCACAATCCACTCTACCAACGGTGCGTTCTGCGTTCTGTCCGAAATGGTATCGTCGAAGGTATTGTCCGAAAGATCAATGACCTTATCGTAAACGACCTGCGTATTGTTCGTCAGCGTGAACATCTGCCCCGTGACCGTGTTGTTCGCCGTCAGCTCTTGATAGGATACGGCGTTGCCGCTCCCTTCCGTGAACATATTCGAATACAGCTCCATTACCGTGAACGACTGTTCCGTTGTGCCGCCGCTCCACTTATGTTCCACCGTATAAACGCCCAGTTCGTCCAACACGAATTCCCTGCCTTCTTGCACTCTGCCCGAGGGATAGAGCAAGGATACGTCCGCTATCTCTTCTTTACCGTCGAAGAAGAACTTCGCAGGCGTGATTTCCAGACTGTCGTCCAGCGCTTTGATCTGTTCGATCTCCGCCAACTGCACGCCCACCACGCTGTCGCTCACCGTGACAAAATAGCTCTCGCGGACGCGTTCGCCCAGGGAGGGAACTCCGTAAACGATCTCGTATTCGCCCACCTCGTCAAACAGATACTCAAAGCCGCCGCTGACGTTTTCGTAGTTCTCCACCGCCTCGCCGTCCTTTTTCACCGTCACCGTCGCCGTTTCCGCACCGCCGCCGTAGGAAATTTCACTCGTCACCGTAGCCGACGGAATATATACGTTGGTATAACGCCCTACCGTCAAACCATCCGTCCACCCTTCGTCATAGGTAAACTCCGCGTGGACTTCGTCCGCCGCCAAAGCCTCGACTAAATAGTACGCAGATGCAAACGTGTCCCCTTCGCCGTATGTATAATACAGGAAATAATCGCCTGCGCGCTCAGGCACAAAGGTGTACGCACCGTCGGCGTTCATCTTTTCGCCCCGTTCGTTATAGACGGTCAACGTCACGTCTTTCGAATCCAACGTCCCCGCGATCAAATCGGACACAGACGCCGTCGGAGCGGTGTATTCCTCGCCCACGATCGCCTTTGCCGTCAACTGCACGAAAATATTTGGTTTGCTCTCCACGTATTGCGTGCCGAGCTTGTAATCGCCAAACGTATAGACAAGCAACTGCCCTTTGCCGTTCGATTTCACATTGTCAAACTGCACGTCCACGGTATATTCGTTGAACGCGGAAAGCTCGTGCGAAAGACGCTTGCCGTCGTTAATTTCTTGGGAAAGATCCCACACCAAGCGGTACGCGCCACCGTTCGTCGCCGCCTTGATCTGCTTTGTCACAGGATCAAAGCGGAGTTTCGTCGTGCCGCCGTTTTCAAACTCGGTATATTGTCCTTCTTTGTTATACAGCGCGGTGTAGCCGTAGGGATTGCCGTCCGAATAATAGACGATGCCGCCCCGTTCACCGTTCACCTGCACCGAAACGCTGGTCCCGTTCCTTCCCACGTTCACGCATACGGAAAAGCTCTTTCCCGTCTGTTTGTCGGTGAATATCAGCGAATAATCGGTAAGATCGCCCGTCTTGCCCTCTTCGGACAAAACTGCCGCTTCCGTTTCAAATGCGCCGCTAAATCCGCCCTTGAACTCTGCCCTTGCGCCGCTACCGTAAGCATAGAGCAGCAGCCCCTTATCTTCGGAAATGCTCGGCACGGAATAGGACGTTTTGTATTTCATCGGCTCTTCCTGCGTATATATGAACGCGTCGCCGTACGTCGATTTTGCCGCCGCGTCCATCACAAACGGAGTGCTTGCCGCAATGAGTGCAAAGCTCCCCGCCGCCGCAAATATCGCCGCTAATTTCTTCTTAATCGTCATTAGCCCTTAATACCTCCTTCGGTAAGATTGCCCATAATTTTATCTCTAAATATCACGAAAATAGTAAAGATCGGAACAAAGATAATCACGCCTGCCGCGATCTGTCTTGGTACGTTCTCGTCGTTCATACCCATACTGATAGGGTCGTTTAAGTAATGATACAGTCCTCGCGCCGCCGTCGGCATACTGGGAATCAGCATCCAAGGATTTTGATAGTCGTTCCAGTACTGCACGAACAGTAAGATGAATACCGTGATAAGCAACGTCTTTACCAGCGGCAACATGATTTGGAAAAATACACGCGAGTGCGATGCGCCGTCGATAAATGCCGATTCGGCATATTCCCACGAGATCGCCCCGAACGCCGCATAAAAAATCAAGAAATACGTCGTACAAAAAGATACTCTTTGCACAAAAATTCCCATCCAAGTGTCGTGGAGTTTCATGTTGTGCAAAATATCCAGCAAGGACGGCATCGTGCCCACGACGGGGATAATCAGCGTGACGATCACTACGTTGCGGAGTAGAGAACTGGTAAACCCTTTATACCGCGCGCAGCAATACGCCACCGCCGCCGTGAAAAAGGTCTGTATCAGACCGCCCACACCTGCGTAGATCAGCGAATTGAGAAACATCGTGTCCAGCTTTACCCATACCTTCGATCTACCTTCGATGTAGCTGAGTTTCAAGGTCTTGAATACGTCGGTATAATTTTTCCATTTCAAACCTTCGGGGAATGCCAGCGCGTCCGAACGGAATGCCCCGTGGTTTCTCAACGAAGACAAGAACGCCCACCCGAAAAGAAAAATTAAAATAAAACTGTACAACGCCAATACGCAACCGATTACGATTTCGTACGCCGATATTTTTCTTTTGACTTTATATTTCTTACGTTCCATCGTTTTCTCCATAGCCGTCACTCCTCACTCGGCCCGAATTTCCGCATTAAATAACGGCTAATCAGCGTGCAAGGCGCAATGACGAGCGTCGCAAGCAAGCCAAACGCCGAGCAATAGGGATAGTTCGTTTCCGATTCAAAACCGTCCGTAAAAATACTGACGAAAATGTGATACCCCACCGTCCGCATTTTATTACGCGCTTCGTTGCCGAACATCGCCTGCAAATTCGCCTGTTGCGTGGCAATCCCTGCCATCGCGATTACGATCATCTCCACGATCGTCCCCCAAATGCTGGGCAAAACCACGCTCCAAAAGGTACGGATTTCGCTCGCGCCGTCGATACGCGCCGCTTCCAAGACGGAGAGCGACATCTGCGACATCGCGTTCAAGAACAGGAGAATGTTCGACGAAAAGCCGCCGATGATGAACAGCGCTATCATTACCGCCGTCGCGTATTCGTCCTTTTTCATCAGCGCAATCCGCGGTTTGAATATAATCTTGTCCAAAATTTCGTTGGTGAAATTCAGATAAAAGATCGCCAACACCATCGAACAGATCACGCTGGGCATAAAGATCATTACCTTGAAAAATCCGCTCGCAAAATATTTTTTGAAAATATAATACGAAAAGAGCAACGTCAAGGGAATAATCACGCACACCGTCACCGCGAAATACATCATCGAATTTTTGACGAGATATTCCAGCACCTGCGAATCGCGCAAAATGGTTTTGAAGTTGTCAAACTTTACCCAATCAATGTGCTTTTCGCCCTTCAAGATGTAAACGTCCTTAAACGCCAACACAATGCTGTTAAAATTGACGCCTATAAAAAAGACGAGATAGTTCAAAATGGGTAAAATTACGATCGCCCAATAGAACAACGTTCCCTTTTGTTTCATTTTCGCAAAAACGTTCGGCTTTGCCATAGTTTTTTTTCCTTTGCCCTGCGGCAGCTTTATCAGGATTACTTTGCGTGAAACGTTAGCTTCCACTCTTTACGTTCCAGTTGTTTTTGATATAGTTGTAGCTATTTGTAAAATACGCTTCGGGAGAAGTACCATAGCTATACGTCAATTCGAAAGGATTTGAACCCTGCGCCGTGTTATATCCCCAAGTCAAATAATCCAGCAGCGAACGATTCTTTTGCGCTTCTTCCGATTTGGGCATCCATTCTACCCAGTCGGTAGTCGCTGCACGCGACATTTCATATACGTTTTTACCAAAATAGGTCATTTCGCCCAGCGTATCGTCCGTCAAGTCATACTTCATTGCGCGGAGCATATCCGTATGACGGGAGAATACGTTCATCGCTCTGTCCGATTGCAGATAGCGCATAAATTCTTTTGCGATGGGAATTGCATATTCGTCACAGTAATTGTTGATGAACATCAACGATTCACGCTCGGAAATTTTCGTATTGTTTTCGCCCAGCTGGCTTGCGTCGGGTTTGGGCAGGGGCATAACGCCAAAACGGTACGATTTGCGATCGGTGTCGTTTTCATAGCCGATACCGCGCGCTTCGTTGTTCCACCAAGTCCCCTCTACCATCATCGCGATGCCCTTGTATTCAAATTCCTTCATCTCGCTGCTCTTGATAAAATATTTCTGCGCGTCGAGATAGTTCACGGTAAACGAATCTTTGTAATAGTCGGACGAAAGGATCATATTTGCGAAACGGAGCGCGTCGTATTTCCCCTTCTGCGCATGCAGTTTATACGCCGTTTCGGGAGTGATTTCCTGATCGGCAGGGAGCATCTTCACCGTTCCATCTTCGTTATATTGAATTTCGCCGTTTGCGTCCAAATCCATCAGCGTATCCGACGTGCCGCGGAACGTGAAAGCCATATCGTATTCCGCCTCACCAACGCTGTTCGCCCAAACCTCGTTGGCAAAACAAGTGAGATAGCTGGTTGCCGTACCGTTCCAAATGAAAGGAATATTGTCCGCCTCGATATACGTGATGAGTGCCTGAAAATCGGCGTACGTCGCAGGCAGACCGTCGTCAAGCGAGTAGTTAACGCCGTCCACTACGCCCGTTCTGTTGTCAGGGCCGAGCGATCTTTCATCGTCGTCGCTTTGCACAAACAGCGTCGCCACCGTTTCAAAATCGTGCAATTCCGCCTCCGTCATACCTTCCGCCGTCTGTCCAGCCGCAAAATAATAGCCGAAATCTTCGAACAGATCGACGTTATAATTCAAATTCATCGAACTTTCAAAGAAAGGAATCGCGTAATATTTCGCCGCATTTTCCGTGCCGATATTGTAATACGATTTTCTCTTGTCGGAGAATTTCGATTCGATCGTCACGTCTTCTTCTACCCCTTTCGTCGTCAGAGCCTTGCCTTTTACGACGTCGGTGATATCCATCATCGCGTCGTTCGCCACAAACTCGCTGTAAACGGTGTTTACCAGAATATATACTTGGTTGATATCGTTTTTTACGTTGTTGACGTTAATGATGGATTTTTCAAAATCCTTAACGACCTGCACACCCTTTTTGCCAGGTTCAAATTCCACTTCCGCATATTCTTCTTCAAATTCCGCAATGATTTCGTCAATCCACGCGCGGCCTACGCCGCCGTTATAATATTTCACAAACAACTGCGATTTCGTATCGTCAAACGTTTCCGTTTCCTTACTGCAAGCCGTTGCGCCGAATACGCCGCATACCGACGTCGCCGCCAAGAACATTGCCAACACTTTCTTTCCTGCTTTCATCTTTTACTCTCCTTAATCCGTATTTTCGTTAAAGTTTTTGCGTTTGCATATGCGCCAAGAGTTCGTCCAAAGGCACGGTGGCAACCGCAACGAATTTGTCCGCGCAGCCGTAGTACATATACACAAGACCGTCCTTTTCTACAATCCCCGTCGGGAATACGCAGCCCGTCCAGATCCCGTTGATTTCGTAATCGAATTCAGGCTCCATTACAAAATCTTTCGTCCGCGCCAAAATTTTCGTCGGATCGTTGAGATCCAAAAGCACGAACCCAACGCGGTAAAATTCGTCCTTTTCGCTGACGCCGTGGTACAAGAGCAACCAGCCGTCCTTCGTCTTGATTGGCGGACACCCTGCCCCGATACGGCCACGTTCCCACTCTTGCTCCCCTTTGAAGAGCTTTTTGGGGGCATCCCACTCCATTAGATCGTCGCCAAAGGCAATCCACACCGCAGGGGGTTCGTCGTCACATTTCGGACGGGAAATCCGTACGAATTTTCCTCCTACCTTTTCGGGAAATATCACGACGTCGCGATCATCGTAGCGCGAATCGGTAATTCTGCCGCAACGCTTGTACCACGTAAAATCTGTGGTCGCCGCGAGATAGGTCGTCGTATGGGAATCCTTCAAAAATTTGGGCGCGCTATCCGGCCAATGATAACGCTCCTCATTACGCCTTACAACGTCTTCGGGATTCCAATAGCGCGCGGGATAGTACGGTTTTCCTGCGTACGTGATATAGAAAACCCCGTCAATCTTCACAATACGCGGATCTTCGATACAGCCTCCGTCCGCGTCCTCAAAATCCACGTCCATCGCAGGCAGATCGCTGCAACGTTCAAAATGAAAGCCGTCGTCACTCTTCGCCAAGCCAAAACGGATATAATGTTCGTAGTCATCCCCTGCCGCACGATAAAGCATAATAAATTTTTTACTCTCGTCATCGTAAATCACAGCAGGATTTAGCACGCAGAAATTTTCCCATTGATTGTTGGGATTCGGGCGTAAAATCGGATTGCCGCTGTACTTTGTTATTTTCATATTACACTCTCCTCAACAGTGTTTTTGTTCTGTTTTGTAAACAGAGAAAATGCCGTTTTTCTCTGTTTTCTCGTTCTTTTGCTCGCTAAAAATAGGAACACACTCCTAAGCATAATTCTATTCTAAAATATTTTTTTTAATTTTTCCATACAGAAATGTAAACTTTTATATGTATTTTTGTAACAAATTTGCTGTTTTTACCCAATTTTTGGTATAAGTTTTTCTTTTTTTACGCTTTCTCGTCGTTTTTGTCCTTATATGGTAAAACGCGTGCGCACGCACGCGTCACAAAAAAAGATATTTTTCTTTCCCTTTTCCGTTTTCGGACGGCGCTCGCGCGGACACCCGATTGCCGCGGATTTTCTCGCGCTCCGCGCCGCAAACAAAAATACAGCACACCGTTTTGGTGTGCTGTATTTTTGTGAAGGGGCGATAGTGGAATGCCACGTTGCCTTCTCTCGCACTCTGTGCTTTGCCGAATTTCACGTTTGCGCTTATGTTCTCGGATTCGCTTTGTGCGATGCTACCGTAAATGGTGATGTAGAATTCAGCCCCAGGCTGTGTGCTGTGGATGCCTT
>JAFTSO010000010.1 GCA_017467265.1 Clostridia bacterium | reverse complement strand
ATAGGACCGCTGATCTTCGCGCCGCTCTTCTTCATCGTTTCTACGATTCTGCTTGCCGCTTCGTCTACAAGTTCGTGCTCGTAAGCCGCCAACTTAATTCTGATTTTCTGTACTGCCATTTTGTTGCTCCTTTTAGTTTATACTAACATTTTATTTTACCGTGTCAACCCATCCGTGTGTATCGAGTCTTTTGCAAAATAAAAACACTCTTCGTTTTTGGACCGAGCGTTCTTACGCAAAGCCTCGGTTAGTCGCAGGAGTCGTGCCCCCACTTTTGTCAACGGAAATTATCTGCCAAAGCGGCTTTTTGCCTTGGATTTACAGTAACTTCCCGTATCAACCCATACACGCGTTTTTACACAGCTTACTTATAATAACGCATTTGTAAATAGAAAGTAAAGCATTTGAACACACTTTTTTTAACTTTTTTTGGATTTTTTTCAAAAACGTGCATTTTATATATTTTTCAGCGTATATACGCCTTTTGTGCCCGATTATTCCCCTTTTTTTGTGTTTTTATACCCTTCTTTTTATTTTACGGTCGCGAACGCGCACGTATATAATAATATATTGTCGCGCGCGAGATGTCAAGCGTTTGGGCGTAAAAAACGCAGAAAGGCGAGAGAATTACTCTCTCGCGCTTTCCGCTCTATGCAAAAACTCCTTCCTTGTGGTCTGTTTCGTTAGGAGAATTTTTCACCGTGGTCACCTTTATCGCCGCCTTCGGGGGCAGGACGTTTATCTTTGCCGAGCTCCCCTTTCATTTCCGTCCAGCGATCGTGCGCCGCGCCGATTTCCTTTTCACATTTCACCTCAAAATATTCAAGGAAGCCCTTTTCTGCCTTGTCGCGCTCCGCCGTGATACTCTCGGCGATTGTCTCCTTGTCAATCCCCAAGCCTTGCAAGCTGTCGTTAATACCGTTAAAAATTGTTTCAACCTGCGCTTTCAGCGCGTCCAAATCTTTATGCGCCCTTTCGCCAATCGCCTGCAATTCGCTCTGCAACGTTTCCAAGGTCTGTTCGTACGTGACGAGCACGTCTAATATCTCCTCGGAAATTTCTTCCGACGTCATCTGCGCCACTTCGCTGCGGTATTGTAAATATTCCACCTTTGCTGCACGGAACGCCGTGAGCGCCTGCTGATACGGGCTATCTTCGTTCACCAAGTATTCCATACGGAACTTTTCAATATCGGCAATCGCTTTGGTATATTCGGCGTAAACGCCGTCCAAAACGATGGACGTGATCGCATCCGCGTTCGCCTTTACCGCGTCCAGCTCCGCTTGTTCCATCGCAAACGACTTCATTTCATAATACGCCGATTTTAATTCCTGTGAGTAGATATTTGCCGTTTCTTTGCGCGTTTGCGCCAACGTTTCCATCACCGCCGCGTAATCCATCTTCTCGATCTCTTCGTCGGAAATATGCAGCATACAATCACGCAAAATCGCGTCTAAATCTTCCTTATCAATCGACTCCGCTTTTTCGATCGCACCCACGATCAAATTGTCCGCAAAATAGTCTTCCACCCTACCACGTACCGCGTTGAACAGCTCTTCCGCCGCGTTTTCATCGCCCGAAAAGGCGATCGAAATTTTATTATTTGCGCCCACCAGCTCCGCTTTGCCCGACACGATGAAACCCGATTCCTGCGCAATCTCCGCAAACAGATACACCGCATCTTCCGCACTCTTGCCCACGAACGTTTCCGCGCTGACGATCAAATTTCCCTCTTCGTTGAGCGCGTTAGCGCTGATCACCACGTCGTCTGTCCCGAGCACGAACTCTACAGACGGATTGCAGGATACGTTCATCACCCTCATTTCGTCGGCAGACACACCCGTAGCAGGGTCTTTCAAGGCGTTCGGCAAAATGATCGCCAGCGCACACGCGCAGGCTACACCCCCCGATACCGCTACCCAAAAGCCGCGCTTTTGCCACAGTTTATTCCTTCTACTTACCACGTTTGAGGACGGAGAGTTTGCAATAGAGCTTTGCGTTTCTTTTGTGGGAATCTCCGCGTTCATTACGTCGGCAGACAGCGGGGGTATGACCGCGTTCAATTCATTTTCCCAACGGTTTTTCAGTTGTTTCATACGTCGTCCTCCTTTAATTCTTTTTTCAGTTTATCGATCGCCCGTTTGTATTTCGACGTGATTGTACCCGTCGGACAACCGAACATTTCTGCAATTTCCTTATGCTTATACGCCCACAAGATGTGCAGCGTGACAATGCGTTGTTCTTCCTCGGAAAGACATTTTTGCATCGCGTCTGCTACCGTGCCTTCTTCCAGCTGTGGATCGACAACAATTTCCATATCTTCCGTCGGCGTTTCACGGCGACGTTTTTTCAGCTCGTTCAACGCCTGATTTTTCGCTATCTGCAACAGCCAAGCCCTTGCGTTCGTACCGTGTCGGTAGGTATGTATGCCCGTTTTCACCTTCAAATACACCGTTTGTAGCACGTCCTCGGTGTCCGCGGCGTTATGAAAATAGGTATAGACGAACGCGTACACACCCCTACCCGTCTGCACGTATAGCTCTTCAAACGCGGCATTATCCCCTTCCGCAATGCGCCTTAACAAGGCATCTATCGTATTTATACCCATCACGACCTCCACACAGCGATCTTTTCGCTTTCCCTTACGCTTATTAAACAGCGCAAGAGCTCTATTTTGTTGCACCAAATATAAAAAACGGGATATTGCACCCGTTTTTTATCGTGTCTTCTTTCTTTATAGGACGAAGTTTTTTCGCTTGAACGCGACACGTCCCCCGCCATTTTCCAAATTCTTAACGTTTATTGTTTCTTTTCTTTCGCTCTCGCTTTTGCACGAAGTTCGCTATCCAAAATGCGTTTTCTGATACGCAAGGATTTGGGCGTAACTTCTAACAGCTCGTCGTCAGCGATAAATTCAAGACATTCTTCCAAACTCATTTTGCTGACGGGAACGAGCGTCAACGCGTCGTCGCTGCCCGAAGAACGGGTGTTAGTAAGATGCTTCGTCTTACAAACGTTGACGTTAATATCGTCGGAAAGGTTGGTGTACCCAACGACCATACCCTGATATACGGGCGTACCTGCACCGATAAACAAAATACCTCTGCCCTGCGCATTAAACAGACCGTAAGTAACCGCTTCGCCCGTTTCGTGCGCGACCAAAGAACCCGTATTTCTGCGCTGCATATCCCCCTTGTACGGCTCGTACGAATAGAAAATCGTATTCATAATGCCCTGCCCCTTGGTATCGGTCAAGAACTCGCTCTTATACCCGAACAGACCACGGGACGGAACGGTGAATTCTAAGCGCATACGGTTGCCAATCGCCGTCATTTGCACGAGATTTCCTTTGCGATTGCCCATCGCCGAGAACACGGGCCCCGTCATATCTTCGGGCACGTCTGCCACGAAACGCTCGATCGGCTCGTGACGCACCCCATCGATTTCTTTGTATAATACTTTCGGCGTGGATACCTGAAACTCATACCCCTCGCGGCGCATCGTTTCAATTAAAATGGAAAGGTGCATTTCCCCTCTACCGCAAACACGGAAACTGTCCGCGTGCTCAGTATCCGACACACGCAAAGATACGTCGCGCAAAAGTTCCTTATACAACCTGTCGCGCAGCTGTCTGCTGGTAACGAATTTTCCTTCTTTGCCCGCAAACGGGCTGTCGTTGACCGAGAACGTCATTTCCACGGTCGGATCTTCGATTTTAACGAATTGCACGGGCTCAACCTGCGTCGGTTCACACACGGTATCGCCGATATTCAGTCCGTCAATCCCCGAGAACATAACGATATCCCCTGCCTGCGCGCGTTCCACGGGCACTCTTTCCAGTCCCTCGATCTGATACAGATTTGCAATTTTGCAGTTGGTACGCACCTTACCGCTTTCATTATAATTACAAATGCAATCGGGTTCGTTCGCACGGATCACGCCACGTTCGATCCTGCCGATACCGATACGCCCCACGAACTCGTTATAGTCGATGCACGAAACAAGGAGCTGACCAGGGCCGTCCACGTCCATTTCCATGGGCGGAATCGTTTCTAAAATGGTATCGAACAAGGGATTAAGATTTTCCTCCTGCTTATCGGGATCGAGCGAAGCCGTACCCTGTCTGCCGCAACAGTACACAATCGGGCTTTCCAACTGCTCGTCCGTCGCGTCCAAATCCATCATTAAAAGTTGCATTTCCTCTACGACTTCAGCGATACGCGCGTCGGGACGGTCCACCTTGTTGATAACGATAATCGTCTTTAACCCCAAATCCAACGCCTTTTGCATAACGAAACGGGTTTGCGGCAAAGGACCTTCCGCGCTGTCCACCAAAATAATCGCGCCGTTTACCATTTTTAAAACACGTTCTACCTCGCCCGAGAAATCCGCGTGTCCCGGTGTGTCGATAATGTTGATTTTGGTATTTTTATACATTACGGCTGTATTTTTGGATAGAATGGTAATTCCACGTTCTCTTTCGATATCATTGGAGTCCATGACTCTTT
>JAFTSO010000009.1 GCA_017467265.1 Clostridia bacterium | reverse complement strand
GAGTGCGTTCAACAGCTGCGCTGCCTGAAATTCCGCGTCATAGCCGTTCATTTCTGCAAATTCGCTTTCAAGCTCCGCCGCTTTTACGCCGTCTTCTTCCGAAAAGTCGGGCTTCATATACAGCGCGTCTTTTTCGTCCATTATTTCGACAAGACGCTTATAGCCGAGCATTACCGTACGCAAAACCGTTTCATTGTCGTACATATTTTGGTTTTGTTGCAAAACGGACATACGCTCGTTTTTATCCATCGACACCGAGCCTTTTTGCGGTTCGAGTTCGCCCGAAAGCACCTTCAAAAAGGTGGATTTACCTGCGCCGTTCGCGCCGATGATGCCATAACAATTCCCTTTCGTGAATTTCAAATTAACGTCTTCAAACAGTTTTTTGCTGCCAAATTGTAGGGAAACACCCGTCACCTGTAACATAAAACACCTCAATTTTTTTATTCCGTTGCCTATTATACCATATAAAAACGTTTTAAGCAAACGTTTCCGCGCGAAAAAGCAAAACAAAACGCCCAAACCATCATGATTTAGGCGTTATTTCACGTAATTTCGTTATAGATTATCCAGATTGAGTATCTTTTCAATCAAATGTCTATCCGCGTAATAATACTGGTTTGAAGCCTCAAAACCAATGCGCGCGTCTTGCCGCACGAGCGCGATCAGGTTTTCTGTATCCTCGCGCGCTACCGCTATAATTTCACGCAATTCTTTTTCGTTCTTCGTCCACTCCCGTTTCAAATATGCGTATTTCGTATGCAAATAATCGGAGCGCAGATGTAAATATGCCGCCTGCGCCATACGCAGTAGCTCATCCGTTGCCGCGCTACGTGTTGTCGTCTGCAAAATCGCAATCCCTTCCTGCCATAATTGCAGGAGTTTTTCAAAGAGCGAAATATACGTTTCATATGGGTACGGCGTAATCCAAGTTTCGTAATCATCGAACGAATAACAAGTCATTGTGGACGTGTTGTATTCCCGATCTTTGCTCCAAAGGTTGGCAGTGCCGAGTGTTTTCGGGGAATTGTATAAAGGATCAAGCGCAAAAGGATAATTGACAAAACCGTCGCAAATTTTTCGCACGCCGCGGTGCACCACGTCTGCATTTTCACCATAATATTCCCGATACCACTCGTCCAACGAAACGCCGTTCCCGTGCGCGGAAACCAAAGATAAGTTAGGCGCAGGATACCCCCCAAGCGTCCACGAGAGCATATAATCGTGCACACCAACAGCCGAAAGGTTATCCAAATGCTCTTTAACAAGATCAAATACAGGCAAATATGGTACACAGGAGCACTCCCAGCTATTGCAAACCTGCATTTTTGCATAGATTTTATGCCCGTATTCTTTCGCTAAGGCGAAACCGAGTTTGGTAAATTCGCTCGGGCCAGGATTAGAAATGGAATAATCGGCAAGGCGCACCTGTACGCCGCCCTTTTCAAATTCCAAATCAAATTCGCTGACAAAAAGCACGCCGATGTCTTTATCGAGCCTTGCGATGCCGTTTTTCAAATCTTCTTCGCTAAACCCCATCATCTTTGACCAAGCCCAAAGATTAGCAATCAGATCGGTGTTTGCGCCACTGTCGCGGATTGCCTGCATAATCACGTTATTGACGTCTGCAGCCAACGCGTACGCAGGAATATCCTTACATATCGGGCAAAGCGTTTGCCTACCGCTGTGAATACGCGATTTACAATGCGTGAGATTTTCACTCATCGTGATCGTCAAAATGCCGTCTAATTCGGGCACGTTTTCAAGGAGATCCTTAAAGGCGTTATACAAATACGCACGCGTTTCCTTCTTCGAGAAACAAAGCGCGCTGTCCTGCCCTTCGCTGTCCCCTTTTAAGTGCGCGTATTTGCCAAATTCCGCCGTGGGCAGACATCTCGGCTCGTTAAAATACAAATACAGTTTAATGCCGTATTGATGGCATTTTGCAAGAATACGTTTTAATTCTTCGCGACGTTTTTCATAGCCTTTGCAAAGCGATGGTTTGAACGGATAATAAGAAAGCGAAGAAAGTAAGCCGTGCATCCACAGCGCGTTGACACCCTGCGCCTGATACGCAGATAACAGCTCGTCCGTCAAATACGTATCGCAATCGACCGAAAACGCGTCGCCGCCCGGCGTGATATAGCCGTGAACAAGTCGCAGCGACGCCACACCTGCGTTTTGCGACGTTTTTGAGCGCGGCAGCGTCGTATTCGCATAAAAATCAAAGGGTGCAATCTGCGGTTTTTGCATATATCGCGACACCGTCTTTGCAATGCGCTCCGTTGCTGCGATTTCGTCTGCTGAAAGCGGAGAATAAAAAACCTTTTTGCACGCAGGTTTCGTCCAGCCCAGCTTTACAAACAAAAAGTCTTCTTCTTTTAATAGAAAATCAAGCTTTTCTTCCGTATAGCCGAACAAAGTCGTCAACTGTTCGTAGTCAAGCAAATACCAGTTGTGACGGATCAACGTCAAATAGCCGCGCTCTTCCCAATTTTTATCGTATTCGACGTCCGCAAGCCCCAAACGAGCTGCCTCAACGTGCACCGTTTCTTCATCGCAGCAAAGCGTTTTTGCGATCTTATCGACGGAAACGTAGCCGTAATTTCTAAAAATTACCGTTTGCCAAGCGGTCGGGAACTGCTGCATAGGCATTTTTGGTTTTTGTACAATGTTCGGTAGCATATTACCAAATCTCCTTCATTTTTCTACGAAAAAAGGTTTCCGTGCAAAATCGGAAACCCCTTTTTTGTGATCAAGATTATTAAACGAGCTTTTCAATCGCTGCCGCTACGTCCGCAACCGTCACCAACGATTCCACTTCTTCGTCGGGGATAATGATCCCAAATTCGTCTTCGAGCTGACTCAAAAGCTCTACAACGTCCAACGAATCCGCGCCGAGATCTTCTACGATCTTTGCGTCTGCCGTCACTTTATCTACGGAAATATTAAGCGCTTCCGCGAGCATACCTTGAATTTTTTCCAACATAATAATTGTCCTCCGTGTTTGCAAGTTTTTAACTCTACCTTTTCATTGTAATACAAACTTTTCCAAATGTCAAGTATTTCTATGACATTTATTTTTTCTTTTTCATCGTCAGTCCGATACGGTTCTTCTTAACGTCCACGTCTTTTACCCAAACCTGTACCACTTGACCGACTTTCAGAACTTCCGAAGGATGTTTAATATAACGCTCTGTAATCTCGGAAATATGCACCAAACCGTCCTGATGCACGCCGATATCGATAAACGCGCCGAAATCGACAACGTTGCGTACCGTACCCGTCAATTCCATACCCACTTTCAGGTCTTCAATGCCCATAACGTCTTTGCGGAGTGTGGGCGTAGGCAAGCCTTCGCGGATATCTCTGCCCGGTTTCATCAGCTCGGTGACAATATCGTTCATCGTCGCTTTGTCCAGCTCGCTTTCTTTCGCTGCCTTTTCTTCGCCGTATGCCTTAATTTTTTGGCGCAAATCCGCAATTCTACGCGCCTTTACGTCCTCTTTTGTATAAGAGAACAAAGCGAGCAGTTTTTCCGCTTTTTCATACGATTCGGGGTGAACGGCGGTGTTATCCAAAATATCCTCTCCGCCGTCAATACGCAAGAACCCAGCGCATTGTGTATATGCCTTTTCGCCGAGCTTGGGCACTTTTAACAACTGCTTACGCGAAAGGAATCTACCGTTACTCTCACGATACGCAACGATATTTTTTGCGACGGACGAATTGAGCCCTGCGACGAATTTTAAGAGCGAAACGCTCGCCGTGTTCAAATCTACACCTACGCTGTTTACGCAATCTTCCAAAACACCTGATAATGCGCTGTCCAAGCGCTTTTCGTTCATATCTTGCTTATATTTCCCTACGCCGATGGATATCGGATAGATTTTGATAAGCTCTGCGAGCGGATCTTGCAGACGGCGCGCAATCGATACCGCACTACGCGCCGTGACGTCGTAATCGGGAAATTCTTCCGCGCCGAGCGCACTCGCCGAATATACGGACGCACCTGCCTCGTTGACGATTACATAACCCACTTCTCTGCCCGTTTCCGCCTTGATTTCCTTGATAAGCTCGGCAATAAAAATCTCACTTTCCTTGCTTGCCGTGCCGTTGCCGCAAGAAATAACCTGCACGCCGTGTTTGGCAATCATCTTTTTCAAGACGAGTTTTGCCTCGTCTGTCTTATTCTGGGGCGGTGTGGGGAATACAACCGTCTTATCCAAGACTTTACCTGTGCCGTCCACTACGCAGATTTTGCACCCCGTTCTATACGCAGGATCCCAACCCATCGTAATTTTGTCCTTTACCGGCGGTTGCATCAAGAGTGGTTTCAAATTCAGCTCGAACATTTTAATCGCCTGTTCACTCGCATCGTCAAAAAGCTGCGCACGCACTTCGCGTTCAATGGACGGTGCAATCAAACGATCGTACCCGTCTTCCGCCGCCGCTTTGACGATTTTGCTGCTCTCGCCGCCGTCTTTTAAGAAGGCCGCCGCGGCAATACGCTTTGCAATATCGCCGTTGACAACGATGGATACCTTCAAAAATTCTTCCTTTTCCCCGCGATTGAGTGCCAAAATACGATGGCTCTTGGCTTCGCTAACAGGCTCGGCATAGTCGGCGTACATACCATACGTTTTCGTTTCGTCTTCCACCTCTTTGCCCTTCGCGTACGCGGACACAATCTCCCCGTGATTGAAGAAAAAATTACGGAGTTTTTTACGCGTCGCCGCGTCGTCGGAAACGATTTCTGCGATGATGTCCTGCGCGCCGGCGATCGCGTCAGCTGCCGTTTGCACTTCTTCGTTTATGTATTTTTCCGCTTCCGCGTGAACGTCCAAATCCTTATTCTGCGACAAAATCACGTCGGCAAGCGGCTGCAAACCCTTTGCAATAGCCACGGACGCGCGTGTTTTCCGTTTTTGTTTATACGGGCGATAAATGTCTTCCACTTCGGTCAAAATCGTCGCTTTTTCGAGCGCCGCTTTGATTTCGTCCGTCATTTTTCCCTGCTCGGTGATCGCGTTCGCCACCTCTTCCTTGCGCTTTTCAAGGTTTCTTAAATAGGTAAGACGATCGAAAAGCGAACGCAAAACCTGATCGTCGCACGCGCCCGTCATTTCCTTACGATAACGCGCGATGAACGGAATCGTATTCCCTTCGTCAATGAGCGAAACGATGTTCTTTACGTGCGTGGGTTGCAAATTGAATTCTTGTGTAATCGTTTGTAAAATGTCCATAAATTACCTTTTTATTTTTATTTTGAGGGAGCGCAAGCTCGCCTTTTGTTCGTTTGTCAAGCGATAACTTTCAAGGGCTTTTTGTATCGCTTTATTGTGTGTTTTTTCCTCTAAAACGCCCTTGTTTAACAACAAAACGCCGTCGTCGTAATAGTTTACGAGGATTTCCGCTGTGAGCCACGCCACCGCCATATGTATATAATATTGCGAAGTATCCGCGCGGCAAATATACCTTTCCATCAGCGGTAAATATTCGTTCTTCATATATTCGTTAAGCAATGTCACCAAAACGTAGCGTTCGAAAAATTCACCGCCGTGGGAAAATAATTCTTCCAAAACAGGCAAAAAAGCGACTCGATTTTCACGTATACATTTTGCCTTAAAAGAATCGCAATGCGCCCAGTTATCTATTAGCAAAACGCAGTCCTTTACACGTTTTGTAAATTCGGCATACGGCAACAAAGATACGGCAGTTAATTTGAGAAAAACCGTTTCGTAATATTCGTTAGGAAAGGAAAATAGATCGTCTAAATTATCTTTGAACTTTTTTGCAAGTTTTCGCAAAATAGGTACGCGCACACCGAGAATTTTATATTTTGTCGGCGTTAATCCGCTGTGAAACGCCGCATAGGATTCTTCGGCGTATGATTTTAATTCTTCAAAAAACTCAGAATATTTCATACAGTTCCTTGTGCCAAATATTTTCGTCAAATCTCGGGTTTGCAGGGCTCGTTGACGGCATTTTCACGAACGGAATTGTGGTTGCGGCATATTTTTGTATAAACAAATCGTACGCAAGCGTACCGTTGAGCAAGATTTTTTCAATCTTCGCACTCTTAAAAATTTCGTTCAAGTCAGCGATCTGTGCATTTTTTATAGAGGCATCTGCCGAGCCTTCTATCTCGCACGCCGTCGCCATATCCCACAGCGCAATTTTATTACGGAGCAAAAAATCCCGTTTTCCGTCCACCGTTTCGGGGATAGTTTCCTTAAAAAAAGCACATATCATCTTCCAAAATCGGTTTTGCTTATTGCCGTAATAAAAGGAAATTTCCCTGCTTTTTACCGACGGAAAGCTACCTAAAATCAGCACGCGGCTACGTTCGTCATACACGGGCGGAAAACCCATTTTTACGCTATCCATATTTAGAGCGCAAACGGCTGGTCGGTGTTGCCGACGACAGCTACCGCCTTTTCTTCGTCGTTGAACATAACGGAAATCACGTCGCGCACATCGTCATACGTCATTGCGTTGATACGGCTGAGCTTGTCCTCAAAATCAAAGATTTTGTTAAAATACAGCATGTATCTGCCGTACAGGAGCATCTGCGAATTACTGCTCTCGTTGCTGAAAAACATCCCCGATTTCATCTGCTCTCTACTGCGCAGGAATTCATCTTGCGTAATCCCGTCCTTTTTGATACTCGTCACAACGTCGTGGATTGCCTGATACGCTTCTATCGCTTTGGCAGGGTTCACCCCTGCGTAAACGTTCTGCGTCGCCGCCTCGGGGAAAGAGGAAATATAAGAATATACCGAATATGCCAAGCCACGTTTTTCGCGCACTTCTTGAAACAGACGCGCGCTCATCGAGCCGCCGAATACGCCGTTGATCGCATTTACCATATCTTCGCGTTGATCGCCGCGGCATACGCTCGGATATGCAATCGCGATGTGCATTTGTTCGATCGGTTTTTGTTTGACAAGGCTCAAATGCTGTTTGATGATCTTCGGTTTGCGATCTTCAAAAACACCCTGTTCGAGCTTACCAAAATACGTTTCTACGAGCGACTGCGCCGTTGCCATGTCTACGCCGCCTGCAAAGGAAATAACGATATTTTCAGGGCAATAGCGTGCACGCTTATAGCGATTGACGTCATCAAGCGTAAAGCCTTTGACGTTTTTTGTGCTGCCGAGAATATTCCTGCCGTAATTTTCCTTGCCGTAGAAAGCGTTGGCAAGAAGATCCAAACAAAGATCCTCGGGCGTGTCCTCGTTCATCGAAATTTCTTCGCAAATAACCCCCTTTTCCCGTTCCATTTCCTCTTCGGGAAAGGTCGCGTTTAAGAACAGATCGGAGAGTAATTCAAAGCAATCTGCCGTGTGGTCGGACGTACATTTGGAATAATAACACGTAAGATCTTTGCCTGTAAAAGCATTAACCTGTGCGCCGATCCGATCAAACGCGTCGGAAATCTCAAAGGCGTTGCGCTTTTGCGTGCCTTTGAACTGCATATGCTCGATAAAATGTGAAATGCCATCTTCGGCATCCGTTTCCACGCCTGCGCCTGTACCGACGAGAATCCCCATCGTCACCGACATCAAACCTTGCATATTCTTCACCACGAGCCGCAGCCCGTTATCATAGCGTTTTTCAAATACCATTTATCCTTTCTCCTGTAAATTTTCAGAAACCGTCACCGTTTCCAAACCTTTATCTTTATAATATTGCAAAATGTCGTTTAACGCAGCCGCCGTTTCCGTCATCGGGTGCATTAAAACAAAATCCCCGTTTTGCACGTTTTTCGTCGCGCGTGTATAGATCAACGAGCGATCCTTATCCCGCCAATCGATGGTATCTTTCGACCATAAAATCGTCGTCATATTTAAGGCTTTACACGCCGAGAGTGTATCGTTCCCATACGCCCCTGACGGGGGCGCAAAGAGCGTCGGTGCCACGCCGAGCGCCAACTCGATAAAGCGATTACAATTACTGATTTCGCGCTGATTTTCTATGAGATTTAGCCTATCGTGGTCTTTGTGAAAATACCCGTGATTGCCTATTTCGTGCCCTTTTGCATAAATTTCGCGCAGACAATCCACGTTATCGTCCGCCCAACAGCCACCAATAAAAAAGGTAGCTTTTGCATTATTTTCGGTCAAAATATCTAAAATTTTATAAACCTCGTCCGTGCCCCAATAGACGTTAAACATCAGCGAAACGCCCTTCGCGTTCTCACCTGCCGAGCGGTACAGCTTTGTTTCTTCACCATCCGCGCGGATACTGTTTTCCATCGGTGCAAGAGATAACACGCCGATCGTTAAAACGAGTACGCTTAACACGATGTTCGGGGCGATTTTTCTGCCAAATTGCGACAAAGTACGTTCGTATGCTTTCCTTTTCACCGTTCACCTCGAAAAAAAGAGTTCGGTTTATCCTATTTTTCTTTTTTGTCGGTTATGCGCAAACGAAAAAAAATCGTCTGTATCCTCTATAACGCGTATTCGTTATTTCAGCTTTACAATCGTCACGCCCGTATCCCCTTCGCCGTATTTACCAAGACGGTATTCAGCTACGCTGCGGTGTGTGCGCAAAAATTCGTGTATGCCTGCGCGGAGTTTGCCCGTGCCCATACCGTGGACAATGCGGACTTCTTCCAAATTCGAAATTACCGCGGCATCTAAAAATCCTTCCACTTCGGGGATCGCCTCGTGCACCGTCAGTCCAATCACGTTGATTTCCAGCGACGACGTGCGTTTGGGCTGCAACGATTTCGTCACCTGTACGTTGTCTGCGGCACGCTTGTTTTTTTCTTTCTGTACCTTGGGTTTAGTTTGTGCTTTCGGTGCGGAAATTACAACCGAAAGATCGGAAATTTTGCTCCGCATCCGAATACTGCCGCAAACAATCTCCGCCTCGCCTTTTTGCAAACGGATATTTTGTACAATTCCTTCCTGATTAAGCGTTTTTACGAAAACGCGTGCGCCGATCTGTAATTCGTTCTCCTTTACAGGCGCATATTGCGGCGTAAAATCGTCCTCGTGCTCGCTCTCAAACGCTTTATCAGCGAGCTTGTTTTTCAGCGTTCTTGCCTTAATTAAATCTGCCTGAGAGATATTCTCTCGCGCGAAAATTTCTTCAATTTCGTGCAAAATTTCTTCGGCGTCCGCCATGCGCTCGTTGATGATACGGCGGCTCTCCGCTTTTGCAGAAGTGAACAGTTTTTCCTTGTCCTTTTTCAATTTCTCGCGCTCATTTTCGAGTGCGCGCAATTTTTCCTGCCACTCTGCCTTTAATCGATTGGTTTCTTTCAAAGTTTCTTCCGCCTCAATGCGGCTCTCTTCCGCTGTGCGGACGATATTTTCAAACTTCTGCGCCCCTTCGGACAGGTTGGAAAGTGCGTCGTTCAAAATGCTCTCTTTCAGCCCCAAACGACGGGAGATTGCCAACGCGTTGCTCGACCCAGGCAAACCGATATGCATTACGTACAAGGGCTGCAACGTGTTCGCATCGAATTCCATACACGCGTTTTCTATGCCTTTGGCTGAAAATGCAAACTCTTTCAACGCCGTGTAATGTGTTGTGACCACGCCTGCGCAACCTGTATTTAATAGGTGCGAAACGATGGCTTTTGCCAGCGCTTGCCCTTCGTCGGGATCGGTACCACCACCCAACTCGTCAATCAACACCAGACAGTTTTTATCCGCGCGATTGACAATATCAATAATATTCGTAATATGCGATGAGAACGTGGAAAGGCTCTCTTCGATACTCTGTGCATCGCCAACGTCGCAGTAAATCTCGTCAAACGTTGATAAAACAGCGCGTTTTGCTGGAATAAACAAGCCGCACATCGCCATCAAAGCAAACAGCCCAACCATCTTTAAGGTGACCGTTTTACCGCCCGTATTCGGGCCGCTAATCAGCAAAAACCGATAGTCTTTGCCGAGTGCCAACGATACGGGCACTACCTTTTTACGATCGATGAGCGGATGTCTGCCTCGATCGATCTCTATCACGCCGTTGCCGTTCATTTGCGGCTTTGTACACGAAAGCTTATAGCCGTATTCCGCACGTGCATACGCCACGTCAATATCTTCTAAAACGTCGATATCCGTGATCAGCTCGTCGCCCATAAACCCAACGCGGCGAGAAAGTTCGCCCAAAATCCGTTCCACTTCTTCCCGTTCGTCGATCGTGAGCGAACGGAGCTCGTTATTCATTTCTAACACTTCTTCGGGCTCAATAAAGAACGTCGCGCCGCTGGACGAGCGATCGTGTATAAATCCTTTCACATTGCGTTTATATTCTGCACGAACAGGCAAAACGTAGCGATTGTCACGCATCGTGATAATACCGTCCTGCAAAAATTTTCCTTCCGCGCCCGTCAAATATTCCGCCAAACGCGCACGGATACGCTCGTTAAGCAAACGAATTTCGCGGCGAACGGAATACAGCTTGTCGCTCGCATAATCACTCACTTCGGTATCGCTCAAAATCTTTGTGCGAATATCTTCTTCCAAGTTTTCGTCGAAATACAGCCTGTCGGCGAGCATTTTCATATCCTTGATCGTATCGTCGTTGACGTTGGTAATACTCTTATGCGCAATTCTTGCGCTGCGGAGCAGATTCTCCACCTTTAAGAGTTCGCCGCAAGTCAACGTCGAGCCTTTTTTTGCCCGTTCAATCTCGTCTGAAAAAGGCGGAAAATATTCCACCTTGGCAATGCCGTGTTCGAAAAGGAGTTTTATGCTCTCTTCCGTACGGCAAAGGCGCGCCTGCGTTTCCACGACGTTCGACGAGGGGTGCAGGCAGGTCAATTTCACCTTGCCACCGTCCGTGACGGCGTATTCCGCGACGAGTGCGAGAATTTTATTCAGTTCGGTTTTTTCGATCGCTCTTTGGTTCATCGTTTTCCTTTTCCACTTTACAGTACGCCGCGCTTGAGATGCCCCGACGTGTATTTTTTATACATTTTCTTTTGATCGCTTTCGCTGTCCTTTGCGCCGATTGCCGATTGTTTATCCGCCACCAAGGTCAAATCCAACAATTTGCCTACGTTTTTAACGCCAACGCCGATTAAATCTGCGCAATTATATACCTCGAAACGGCAAGCGCCGTCCGCGGCTGTATAACGGCGCACAGGGAACGTTCTGCCCCCTTCGTCCGTCAACGAATACACCGATTTTTGATCACATTGACAGCAAGTTTTCCCAAACGGACAATAGCAAAGATCCATAATTTTTATGCCGCCCGACGCAAGCGTAAATGCCCTTTCGCCCGAGAGAGCCGACAACTCTTCTCCGTTCAATTCCTTGGAAAGGGCGTAGTACGCAACGTTATTTTCCTGCAACAAAGTCATTACGGAAAGTGCGTTCGTCAGGTTAAAGCCCGTTCCTGCAAACACGCGCAAACCGTGTTCGTTGGCAAACGTGATGCCGCCGTAATTTTCAGCGTAGATTCCGTCGATCTCGCATTCGCGCAATCTGTCAGCAAAAGCAAGCAAATCCTGTTCCGTTGTAAAGGCAGGATAGAAAAGATACTTTTCAAAGTTCCCGTTTTTGAAACTTTCTGGAATCGGCGCGGCATAATCATCCGCTTTATAAATCGCAATATCTGTTTCTACTCCCGAAAAATCGGTGGCAATCACCGCCGTTTTTTCGTTTTTGCCCGACGTGCCCTCGATAGCAAACGGCTGATATTCGTATAACGCGTTCTCTACCTTCGTTTTCGCTTCATAAACAGCCGAATACAGCGAACGGCGCAACGAATTAAGCTCTGCTTTCGGAATAAAAATTTCCCCTTTCAAATGGATATTTTTAAACGTCACGTCCACCGGCAAACCGTCCGTTTTTAAGAAACACGCTCTCAAATCTTCGATTGTGAGCGGTTGATTTTTGGCTGTCTGCAAGGCGTTATCGCCACAACATCTAACGCCTTCGCTCTCTACCACGGGATACTCCCCTTCGTGGAAATATAACGAAACGGAAATAGGCACGCGCTTTTGCCCCGACAACACTCGCTCGTTGACCGCTGTGTCCGTCGTTATGAACACGCCGTCACCGTTTTTCAGGCGCACTTTCGAGCCTATCACAAACGCTCTGCCTTCCGTTTTTAGATACGTCGCACCGCCTATTTCTTTGCCGTCGCGCAGAATTTTGAATGCGTCGCCGCTGCGCGGAGAAAAACGGCTATCAACTGTGTATTTACCGCCGACGACCTTAACGACGCCCACCTTTTCGCCGAGGTGCCCCTGCACAGCTGGCGATAAAAGCCGCCTATCCTGCCCAAAAGCAAGACCTTTCGTATAATTGCCGCGATTGTACGTGCGGCGAAGATCGGATAACGCCACATCATTGTTGGTCGCTCCGTCTAAAATATTGCGGTAATAACGAACGGCGGCGGCTACGTATTCAGGACGGCGCATACGTCCTTCGATCTTGAACGAAGTCACGCCTGCCGCAATCAATTTTGCTATATCGTCCCCAACAGAGAGATCGGACAAAGATAAGGCGTAATCCTTATCGGTGTTCCCGTTTCGATCGTAGGCGTACTTCTTTCTGCAGGGCTGTTTGCATCTGCCACGATTGCCGCTGTTGCCGCCTGCAAACGAAGAAAAATAGCATTGTCCCGAAAAACAAGTACACAACGCCCCTTGCACAAAGACTTCCGTCTCGATAAACTCTGCTATCTTTTGGATCTCTAAAATCGGCGTTTCACGCGCCAAAATTACGCGTGTAAACCCGTAATTAGCAGCAAGCCGCGCCCCGTCTAGCGTACATACGCCTGCCTGCGTACTCAAATGTAAAACGATCTGGGGATACCGTTCGTGCACCGCCTTACCCAAAAAAACGTCCTGCATAATGATCGCGTCTGCGCCTTCGTTCCATGCAAAGAGCAACGAGCGAAGAAAATCGTCCAACTCCTCGTCCTTTACGAGTGTGTTCATCGCAACGTAAATTTTAGCACCGCAAAAATGTGCCTTTTGCACGATTGCGCGAAAAGACGGCTCGTCAAAGTTCCCAGCGCCTTGACGGGCGGAAAAGGCGGAAAGCCCCAAATATATGGCGTCTGCGCCGTTGTCTATCGCCGCATTTGCACATTCCAAAGTGCCAGCAGGCGCTAAAATCTCTAACATACCCTATCCTTTATTCTTGTGTAAAACCGAAATTTTCTATCACGAACGCCACTGCGTCCTCTTCGTGCGTTAAATCACAAACGTAATCGGCAGCCGCTTTCAAACCATCTTCCGCATTCTTTACCGCCACGCCCAGCCCTGCTGTACGAATCATCGGCAAATCGTTGAGCTGATCACCGATTCCCACCGTCTTTTCAAGGGGTACGCCGTAGTGCTTTGCCAGCGCTTGCACCGCCGTACCCTTGGAATACTTTGTATTCACAATTTCAATCAAATTGTTCGCGCTTTTGGTGATTTCGCAGCCTTCAAATTCGTGCTTGGACAGCTCTGCTTTGATCCGCGCGTTGTCTTTTTCGTCCACCATCGCCAAAATTTTGTACGAGCAAAGCCCACTTTCTTTTACAAACTGCGAAATAGGTCTATCAAGTATTCGCTGCGCCTTTGCCCGTACTGCATTTTCATAATAAGCAAGGTGCTTGTCTTCTATATTTGCATAATATTCCCACAGGTCGTACACGTGGATATGCAACCCGAGCTCTTCCATTTTTTCGCATGCCTGCATCGTCGTTTCGTGCGAAATTCTTCCCTCGGAAAGGACGTTTCCGCTCACAATATCCAAAATGATCGCACCCTGACAGCAACAGACCATACCTTGTAATCCCAGCTCTCGCGCACGGTTTAATATCCCAGCAGGCATACGCCCCGTAGAGATCGCAAAATGACCGCCTGCCGCTACATATTTTTCAATCGCTTCCCTGTTTTTTTCGCTAATCGTACCGTCTCTTTTTACTAGCGTGCCGTCAAAATCAGATACGATCAGCGGATAATTTATCTTTCTCATTTAGAGTTCTTCCTTAAAGTACGTATAAATCTTTTTGGCGAGTTCTTCGCCAATCCCTTCCACTTCGCACAATGCCGCCACATCGGCGGAAATAATCTTGTCGATCGTGCCGAATTTTTCAAGAAGTGCCATACGCTTTTTCTTGCCTACCCCGTCAATCTCTTCCAGTACCGACGAAAGATTGCGTTTGGAGTGCAAACTGCGGAAATACGTGATCGCAAAACGGTGTGCTTCGTCACGGATACGCTGCAACATTTTGAGCGCGTAATCGCGGTGATTGATGCGTATACTCTCTTCGGAAAAGAGTGTGAACACTTCTTCTTCGCGTTCCGCGAGCGAAATCAACTCGATATTCGTCACGCCCATCTCGTCAAAGACTTCTTTAACCGCGGAAAGCTGACCTTTGCCTCCGTCGATAATCATTAAATCGGGCTTTGGAAAGCGTTCTTCTTCATCCGTGCCCAGCTTTGCAAGCCGTCGGCGCATCATCTCTTGATGCGAGGCATAATCGTTTGCCCCTTCCACTGTCTTGATCTTAAAGCGGCGATAGCTACTCTTATCCGCTTCACCGTCGATAAACACGACCATGGAACCAACCTTATCCACGCCGCTGATGTTGGAAATGTCATAACACTCCATACGTTTGGGATATTTTTTAAGTCCCAAAATATCTTGCAATCGCGCACAGGCGTTCTTCGTCATATCGTCTTTGTGTTTGATTTTATCCACGGCTTTGGAGAGGTAATCGGCGGCGTTTTGTTCTGCCATATCCAACAGCTGCTTTTTTACGCCTTGTTTGGGGAAAATAATCTCCACTTTCTTTTGGAAATGCTCACGGAAATACCCTTCGAGTAGCGCCTTTTCACAAAAATCCTGTACAAGAATCTGATCGGGCAATTCGTGACTAGTATAATACTGAATTAAAAACGCCGTCAGCGCGTCCGTCTCCGAGAGCGAGCCGTCTTCGAGCGCAAAATTGCTCCCCCCTTGCATAATGCCGCTACGCGTGACCAAAACGTTGACAGCCGAATACAAAAAGTTCGTCTTTAACGCGACTACGTCCGCGTTCAGAGCACGGTTTAACGACGTAATACGCTTTAATTTGAGCTTGGACAGCATTTGCAGCTTTTCTCGGTATTCCATCGCAAGCTCAAACTCTTCGTTCTCTGCAAAACGAAGCATTTTCTCCTGCAAAATCTCTTCCGCTTTCTCGTAATTTCCGTCCAAAAAGGAAAGCGTTTCCTTGATCCGCTCGGCATATTCTTCACGCGTGCACAAGTGCGCGCATGGGGCAAGACAACGCCCTAAATGGTATGCAAGACAGGGCTTTTTGGGTTTTGCGCCGATGGCTACGGAACAGGTGCGGACGTTATAAACCGTGCCGATAATATCTAGCAGATCACCACAGCGCACGCCGCCCATAAACGGGCCGAAATACTTTCCGTCCTTTTTCAGCTTTCGCGTGATGGATACGCGCGGATATTCTTCCTTTGTATGCACGTGGATATATGGATACGTTTTGTCGTCTTTGAGCAGAATATTGTATTTGGGCTTGTACTTTTTAATGAGATTATTTTCAAGGGCGAGCGCGTCAATTTCCGTCTTTGTAATGATGTAATAAAAATCGGCAATATTCTCCACCATCGCCGCAACTTTTTCGCTTTTTTGCGACGAGTGAAAATACTGACGCACGCGATTTTTCAAAACGCGCGCCTTTCCGACGTAAATTACGATCCCGTCCTTGTCCAACATTATATACACGCCCGGACTTTCGGGTAAAAGATTGAGTTTTTCCTTCAATTCGCCCATACGGTTTTATTATATACCAAAATCAACGATTTTGCAAGGGAAAAACGGAAAAATGTCCGCTTAACAGCCCAAAAACTCTATTCCTTTTAAGATCACGTCGTTTATCGCGTCGTTCGTCAGGCTGTAAAAGACGATTTTGCCCTGCCGAACGCTCTTCACAATCCCCGCGCTCTTCAAAAAACGAAGCTGATGCGACACCGTCGTTTGGTTAATATCGAGAATACGCGAAAGATCGGTCACGCACAGTTCACTGATTGCCAACGCCGCTAAACTCTTCACGCGCGTGTAATCGGCAAACACGGAAAAAAAGCACACAACGCCTTCGAGAATCTCCCCTTGCGGAACGTAATCCTCGATCAGGCTTTGCGTGCGTTTGTCTAATAAAAGCATTTGTTGCATAATATCACTCCCAAAGGTTTCGTTGGGAATATTTTAACGTATGCACACGTGTGCTTTCTGCTATATTTTGTCTTTTCAACGTTTATTTTGTCATAAATCACGAAATTTTCTTTACTTCGTAACCAGCATCCACAATCGCCGCCGTCAACGTTTCGTTCGCAACGTCTTCTCCCAGCTCCACGACCGCCGTTTTCTTTTTCAAATTCACGTCCACCGCCGTCACGCCTGTAACGCCCTGCAACGCCTTCGTCACGTGCGCTACGCAATGCTGACACATCATACCTTCGATTTTTAGAGTCTTTTTCATACAATTCTCCTTTTTATCTATTTTTTTCTTTCCAAAACGAGTTAAACGCAACGCGTTCGTCACCACAAACAGCGAGCTCATACACATCGCCACCGCGCCCATCCACGGCTTCAATGAAATATGCGCGAACGCAAATGCGCCAGCCGCCAGCGGTATCGCAATACAGTTGTAGAAAAACGCCCAGAACAAATTCTGTTTGATATTTTGTACCGTATGGCGACTTAATTCAATCGCCGTAGCCACCAAACGAAGATCTCCACGTGAAAGTACAACGTCCGCTGCATCCATAGCAATATCCGTACCGTTGCCCATCGCGATCCCTACGTCCGCCTCTTTTAAGGCAGGACTGTCGTTGATCCCGTCGCCAACCATCGCCACAAAGCCGCCTACCGCACGTACTCGCTGTACCGCAGCCGCTTTGTCCTCGGGCAGAGCCTCGGCGAAGTAATCGTCGATACCAACTTCGTCCGCAATTGCCTTCGCTACGTTTTCGTTGTCTCCCGTAAGCATACCCACGCGAATACCATTATATTTTAAGATTTCAACAGCAGTCTTGCTCTCTTCTTTCAATGTGTCCGCAAGGGCGAATACAGCCAGAATTTTCTTCCCGTCCGATAAAAAGACCGCCGTTTTACCCTGTTTAGAATATTCTTTTTCGAGCGCATAGCTGCGCTTTTCGTCCACACCGCTCAACAAGCGACGGTTGCCTAAACGGTACGACACGCCTTGGTACGTACCTTTTGCGCCCTTACCCGTTTCGTACGAATAATCATCTATATGGATATTATTATCACCTATCTTCTTTTCTGCGTACGCCTTGACGCACTCTGCAATCGGGTGGTTGGAGTGGCTTTCAATCGCCGCAGAAATAGCACAAGCAAACGTTTCGTCCACGTCAAAGCACGTAAAATCGGTGACCGTCGGCTGTCCGATCGTCAACGTAGCCGTCTTATCGAGCAACACACAGTTGATATTTTTTGCCTTTTGCAACGCCTCGGCGTCCTTATACAAAACGCCCAGCGACATACCACGCCCCGTTGCCGCCATCACAGCCACGGGTGTAGCCAAGCCGAGCGAACAGGGACAGGATATCACGAGTACACAAATCGCATAATTTGCTGCTCTTGCAATGTCATAATCGGTTATGAAAAACCAAATTAAAAACGTCGCGACCGCGACCAAAGTGACCACGGGTACGAATACTGCCGCGATTTTGTCCGCAATCTTTTGCAAGGGCGCTTTGCTCGCGCCTGCCTCCTTTACCATTTTTACAATCTGCGACAGCGTAGTGTCCGCGCCGACCTTTTCCGCTAAAACCTTGATATATCCGCTCTTGACGATATCTGCGCCCGTCACCTGATCCCCTTCGGCAACCTCGATCGGCATGCTCTCGCCTGTGATCGCCGCGCGATCAACAAAGCCGTGACCTTCGATAATTTTACCGTCCACGGGAATATATTCACCCTGCTTTACAAGCAACACGTCCCCCGTCCTAAGTTCTGAAAACGGGATTTTTTGTTCCACTTCGCCGCGCTCTACCGATACGGTATTCGGCATCATTTTTATCAGTTTTTCAATCTCGTCGCCCGTTCTGCGTTTGGATTTTTCTTCCAACCATTTTCCGAGCGTGACGAGCGCCAAAATCATCGCCGCCGACTCGTAGAAAAAATGTACATGACCGTGAATTTTACCCATAAACAGCAAAATGGTAAACGCTATACTGTATAGATACGAAATCCCCGATCCGAGCGCCACGAGCGTATCCATATTTGGCACATGTTTCACGAGCGCCTTTACGCCGCTAGTGTAAAATTTGAAATCGATCACGATCACAATCAATACCAAAACCGACTGTATGATTGCGCTCACCTTAATCGGTGGCTGGGGTAAACTGATCATACCGCCCATTGAAAAATACATAAGCGGAAGCAAAAAGACAATCGAAAGCAGAAAACGCCGTTTTAATTTATTCGGCTGCGGTTTTTTTGCCTCCAAGACGTTTTCGTTATAAATCGTCGCACCGTATCCCAAATCAACGACGGCATTTATAATATCGTCACGGGTAATACGGCTCTCGTCGTATTCTACGACCATACTTTCGCCCATCAGCGAAACTTCCGCCCCCATTACGCCCTCCAAACGGCGCACGGTGCGTTCAATCCCTGCTGAACAAGCCGAGCACGTCATCCCTGTTATGGAAAATTTTTCCTTCATAGTTCTTTCTCCTTGCTAATAGTATAACACAGAACGCATATTTATGTCAAATGAATAAAGAATTTAACCACGGTTTATTTTTAGAAAATATTCTATTTTCTTGAAACGCAAAAAGACGGGCGCTTAATAGCTACCCGTCTGATTTTTTGAAAATAGACGAATTGATTAGTCGTTCTTTTCTTCTTTCTGCGCAACAACTTCCGTGCCGTTATAATAGCCGCAGTTCTTGCAAACTTTGTGCGCTTCTTTGTATTCGTGGCAATGAGGGCATTCTACGAGCGTAGCTGCCGTTGCCTTGTAGTTTGCGAATCTCTTGTTCGTTCTGCTCTTCGATTGTTTATTCTTGGGTACTGCCATCTTAAAACACCTCTCGTTTTATTCTTTTCTTTTTTAATCGGTTTCGCCGTTATAAGAAATCGGCTCGCAATCATCGCCGCAGGAAAGCGTGAACGGCATACTCGCCATAATCGCGTCTTCCACCGCTTGCGTAATGTTCACGATTCCGTTTGTATAGCCGTAATCTTCGTAATCCTTTCGGTTTTCAAAGTAGGCGTTCAGCTCCCCTTCCACCTGCATTTTCGTTTCTTTCAAGCATCTGGAACATTGTCCTTTCAAAAGGTAGGAAATGCTGCCGCGGATATCCAAGGAATTGTCTTCGTACAGCTCGTAATCAAATTCAATCTTGATTGGCGCTGCAAATTTCACAAACGGTATCTCTATGAAAGTCTCGGGTGCGGAATATTCAAATTCCATATGCCCTTCGTACTTTTTTTGTGCGTTAAGTTTTCTTATATCAATAAGCATCTTAAAACCGACTAAACAAGTATAGTATATTTCTAAAACTTTGTCAACTTTTTTTCGTGATATTTTTGGGAAAATTTATAATAATTCTACGGTTTCTCTCGCAATTACCAGTTCTTCGTTGGTTGGAATAATCAAAACCTTGACTTTCGAGCCTGCGCCCGTAATATCGCGGATTGCACCGTTATTCTTTTCCATGTTCTTTTCCTTATCAATGCAAAGCCCGATGTAATCCATATTTTCACAGATCGCCTCACGAACGCAAGGCGTATTTTCACCCACACCAGCCGTGAATACGATACAATCGACGCCGTTCATCGCCGCCGCATATGCACCAACATATTTTTTGCACGAATATGCGAACATATCCAACGCAAGTTTTGCACGCTTATTGCCCTTGTCAGCTGCCGCCGTCAAATCGCGGAAATCGCTGGAAACGCCCGACACGCCTGCCATACCACTCTTTTTATTGAGATAATTGAGCGCCTGCGCAATCGTCAAGTTTTCTTTCTGTGCCAAATATTCCACAACAGCAGGATCGATATCGCCGCTACGCGTACCCATAGGAACGCCTGCCAATGGCGTAAAGCCCATAGAAGTATCGACGCTCTTACCGCCGTTGACCGCCGTGATCGACGAGCCGTTGCCAAGGTGGCAGGTGACAATCTTCACGTCTTCAGGTTTTTTGCCCAAATATTTCGCCGCTTCCTGCGAAACAAACTTGTGGCTCGTGCCGTGGAAACCATAACGACGAATGGAATATTTTTCATAATCGTTATAATCGATTGCATACATATACGCATAATCGGGCATCGTAAAATGGAAACTCGTGTCAAATACGAACGCCATAGGTGTTTTTGGCATCGCCGCACGGCAAGCCTTTACACCGATAATCGCCGCAGGATTGTGCAAGGGCGCAAGATCGCAAAGTTCTTCCATCTTTGCAATGCTATCGTCGGTGACGAGCGTGGGCGCTTTGAAAACTTCGCCAGATGCTACCGCTCTATGCCCTACCGCATCAATATCGTCCATCGACGAGATTACGCCGATTTTTTCATCTGTGAGCGCGTCCAAAACGAGCGCAACAGCTACGTTATGATCGGGCATATCCTTTTCAATGATCGTTTCCGCGCCTTTTGCCTTGTGTGTGAGTTTCGATCCGTCAATACCGATGCGTTCGCAAGTACCTTTTGCAATCACACCTTCCGTTTCCATATCAATCAGCTGATATTTCAGGGAAGAACTCCCCGAATTGATAACTAAAACTTTCATTATTTTCACCTATTTATTATGTATTAGAGCTGGGTTTGGAGTGCCGTAATCGCAACCGCTGCTACGATGTCTTCCGATTTACAACCGCGCGACAAATCGTTCATCGGCTTTGCGAAGCCCTGACAGATAGGACCTACCGCCATAAATCCACCCAGTCTTTCCGCGATTTTATAGCCAATATTCGCAGACTGCAATTCGGGGAATACAAATACGTTTGCGTGACCAGCAACGTCGGAATTAGGCGCTTTTAATGCCGCTACGGAAGGCACAATCGCCGCGTCGAACTGCAATTCGCCGTCCAACTTCAAATCGGGCGCTTTTTCTTTTGCAATCTTTACCGCTTCTGAAACAAGTGTCACGTTGTCGTGTTTTGAGCTGCCTTTCGTCGAGAAAGAAAGCATCGCTACCTTCGGATCAATCCCTGCAATCGCTTTTGCAGAGTTTGCCGTTGCAATGGCACATTCTGCCAAGCCTTCGCTGGTGTACGTAGGGTTCAAACCGCAGTCCGCGAAGAAAATCATACCGTCGGGGCAGTATTGATTGCCCTGCTCGGGACAAATCATAAGGTTAAAGCTGGACACGGACGAAACGCCCTTTGCCGTTTTGATAATCTGCAAACCAGGGCGGAGCGTGTTTGCCGTCGAGTGGCAAGCCCCCGAAACCAAACCGTCCACGTCGCCCATTTTCAGCATCATCGCACCAAAATACGTACCGTCAGCCAAGAGTTTTGCCGCCTGATCGGGCGTCATACCTTTGGACGCACGAAGTTCGCAGAGTTTTGCGTTGTATTCGGGCAATTTCTCGCTGGTGAGTGGATCGACGATAACAACCCCCGTCAAATCCACCTCGGGGTTTGCCGCTTTGATTTCTTCTTCGTTGCCGAGCAAAACGATCTTTGCGACCCCTTCTTTCGTCGCGTCAGCCGCAGCTTTTACTACACGACTGTCTTCGCCTTCGCAAAGTACGATAGTTTTTTGCAAGGCTTTTGCTTTGATTTTGATTTCATCAAGAATATTTCTCATAATTTGTCTCCTTGAAACGCGAAACGCTTTATTTATTTTTATTTTTCGTGTATAATATAGACAAACGGGCGAAAATCAACTACGCTTGTCCGTCCTTTCAATTATACCACACATTTTTTTCAAAGTAAAGGGAAAGAAAGAAATAAAATGAAAATTTGCGCGATAATTTGCGAATACAACCCCTTCCATAACGGACATCTTTATCAACTCCGCGAGGCAAAACGCCTTTCGGGGGCAGATGCCGTTCTGTGTGTGATGAGTGGGAATTTTGTACAGCGTGGCGAGGCGGCGGTACTCGATAAATTTACGCGCGCAAAACACGCCGTTTTGGCTGGCGCGGACGCCGTAATCGAGCTCCCCACTCCCTTTGCTACCGCCAACGCAGAACTGTTTGCAAAAGGCGCGGTGTCCCTGCTTTCTTCTATCCCTGCCGTCGATACCCTTTGTTTCGGTGCGGAAAACGCAGACAAACTGGCGTTTATCTCCGCGGCAAGATATTTGCAAAACGAACCGAAAGAAGTTTCGGAAAAACTTAAAACCGCCGTTGCCGCAGGCACGAGCTACGCAAAGGCACGCGCGCAGGCTTTTGCAGGGTTTATCCCGATGGAACTATTGACGAGCCCAAATAACATCTTGGGATTGGAATACACGAAAGCTATCCTTTCGCTCGGCGCAAACATTTCGATTTTACCAATCGCGCGCGTCGGGGCAGGCTATCGCGACGACGAATTACAGGCAAATTATTCTTCGGCGAGCGCAATACGCACCGCGATACAAAACGGCGACGATTTCACGGACAATCTCCCTGCTTTCGTTACAAAGGATTTACCGCAATTTTTGGAAAACATGTTGGATCGTTTAGAAAAATTTGCGATTATCAGCAAAACAACGGACGAAATTAGACGTGTGTGCGATTGCACGGAAGGGCTGGAAAACGCCTTAAAAAAGGCGGCAGAGCTACCTGCCACCTTGGTGGAAACGTTGACTTCTGCGCGATATACTTCATCGCGCATACGCCGTATCGCCCTGCAAAATCTGCTGAAGATCGACGAAAAATTGATAAGGGAAGCTCTTTACTCCCCTTTATATCTGCGCGTTTTAGCCGCAAAAAAAGAACGTAGCGACGTTTTGTCTACGCTCGGTGAAGCCACCTGCCCAATCATCGCGCGCGCACACGACGAAACCTTGTTAGACGGCGTTGCAAAACGCTGCTATGAAACGGACGTTTTTGCGGAAAGTCTCTATCGATTGCTATATAAAACCACGAAAGAAAAATCTATTTTTGTATGAAAAAATAAAAAAGTCGTTTTTCCTTAAAATTTTTTAGGAAAACCGCAGAAAAACGCTTGCTTTTTTCTTTTTGATTAGGTATAATGATTAAGCTGTCGTTGAGAGAGCGAAACAAACTATGCTACTGTGGCTCAGTCGGTAGAGCAGCTGATTCGTAATCAGCAGGTCGCCGGTTCAAGTCCGGCCAGTAGCTCCAAAAAATATCCTATCTCGTTTGAGGTAGGATATTTTTTCTTATCTAGTTTGTCTATACCGCTTAACGGTTGGATATTTTTATATCGAAAACGAACGAGCCAAGGCAAGGTACTCCCCCGTCAACGCGCATAACTCGTAGCGCAAGTCACCGACAAATAAAATTTCCGTACAAAGCTCTTGTAATCGCTCGGCACACCGTCGGCAGACAGACGAAAATGTCGTATATCGCTGTTCGTATTCATTTGCTAAAAACGCAAACTGAGACGAAAGCGGCAACAAAATTCCTTTTACGCGCTCTTGTGTAGCTCCGTCTTCCAGCAAAGAAATCGCACCGTTTAGTATAGACAAGCCATCGTAGAGAATATTCAACGCCCCGACATATACGGCGGCATTTTTCTTTTCCTGTGCCGTCTTAAAATACAGCGTATCTACCCCTTCGTAGATAATCCCCGTTTCGTGCGTTGTCGCCTGCACGGCAAGCGCGTCCTTTTCGCATAAATATACGGATACCACCGCGTAATCCCTGCCGTTTTTTCGCAGTAAATACCCCGCGCCTCCTTCCAACTTGATAAATTCCGCGCCCACTTCCGCGTGCACGTCGTTGCGAACGAGATAAAAAAAGCCCGTCTTTAACTCCATTTCCTTTGCATGCGATAAAAACAGCGCGTATAAACCGCAAAGCAAAACAAAAACGAACGCGATGCCCCCAACCATCCGTCTATGTACTTTTCCGTGAAAAAAATCCGCCGACATACCTTATTGTATGCGACGGATTTTTCGTTATACCTTACTTTATTCTAAATACAGCACGCAAGTTTTACTTTGCAAAGTCTTTTGCACGTCAATCACTCTTTGATTAGACGAACCACGGAATTTCAAACGAATATCTTTGAGCTCTTCAATATATGCTCCATCCACCAAAACGTCAAACAGCGCGATCAACTCTTTCGTGACGTCCGTATTTTTATGCGTTTCTTTCAAAACGCCGCTCGTTTCATCTAAAACAAACCCCGTATAACACCAAATCGTCTTATTAGGATAGGTTTCGCGGACGCGTTTTACAAACGGATAAAGTGCGGCTTGATTTTGCGGTTCGAGCGGTTCGCCGCCGAGTAAAGACAACCCTGCTATATACCCTGAACCAAGTTCTTTGATAATTTGTTCCTGTATGTCTTCCCCAAACGGATCGCCGTAGGAAAAATCCCAAGCCACTTCGTTAAAACAATTTTTACATCGATGGGTACAGCCTGATACAAACAAGGAAATACGCACCCCTTCTCCGTTGGCTATATCCGTCCATTTAATCGTTGCGTAATGCATTGTATATTAGAGGTGCAGGACTCTATCTTTGATTTCCTGTGTTCTGCCCTGATTCCAGTACTGCGTGCCGATGTAGCCGCAGGTGCGTCTTGCGACGTTCATCTTCGCCTGATCACGGTTGTGACAATGCGGGCATTCCCAAACAAGTTTTCCCGATTCGTCCGATTGGATCTGGATTTCGCCGTCATAGCCGCATACCTGACAATAATCGCTCTTCGTGTTAAGCTCCGCGTACATAATATTCTCATAGATGAATTTCATTACGGAAAGCACCGCGGGGATATTGTCCTGCATATTGGGCACTTCTACGTACGAAATCGCACCACCGGGCGACAGCTGCTGGAATTCGCTCTCGAACTTGAGCTTTGTAAACGCGTCGATTTCTTCCGTCACGTGCACGTGATAGCTGTTGGTGATATAGCTCTTGTCTGTGACGCCGGGAATAATACCGAAACGCTTTTGCAGGCATTTAGAGAACTTGTACGTCGTGCTTTCGAGCGGCGTGCCGTACAGCGAAAAATCGATATTCTCCTTTTCTTTCCAACCTTGACACTTATCGTTCATATATTTCATTACTTTAAGTGCGAAAGGCTTGGATTCGTCGTCCGTATGCGATTTGCCCGTCATATGCTTTACGCACTCGTACAAGCCTGCATAACCGAGCGAGATCGTCGAATAGCCACCAAAGAGCAATTTGTCGATCGTTTCGCCCTTTTCCAAGCGCGCCAAAGCACCATATTGCCACAAAATAGGCGCAGCGTCGGACAGCGTGCCCAGCAAACGATTGTGTCTTTGCATCAAAGCGCGATAGCAAAGCTCTAATCTCTCGTCAAAAATCTCCCAGAATTTGTTCATATCTCTGCCCGAAGACAAAGCTACGTCCACCAAATTGATGGTGACGACCCCCTGATTGAAACGTCCGTAATATTTGGGTTGACCGTTTTCGTCCACATACGGCGTAAGGAAGCTTCTGCAACCCATGCAGGTGTAGCAATGTCCTTCCCCGTTTTTATCCACTTTATATTCCAGCATCTTCTTTTC
>JAFTSO010000008.1 GCA_017467265.1 Clostridia bacterium | reverse complement strand
CGTCTGTCCCGCCAAAAATACTCATACCGAAATACCCGTTCCCAAGCGGCAACGAGTATTTTTCCCAACCTTCCAAAGTATTTTCCGCCGACGTATTATATCGTAAACACAATTTTTTCGTCACAATATTACCCTCTCTTGATAAATTCCCCGAAAAGCGCAAAATTCGTCGTTATTATGGCGAAATCCCCCGCTGAATTGGTTGCGGAAGGCAAAGCCTTAAATCACTGTGTTGGCAGAGGGCATTATGAATCAAAAATGGCAAACGGGCAATCGCTAATCTTCTTCGTACGCAAAGCAAATGCCTTGGACAACAGAAATGATTTTTCCATCTTTGCGGTTGGGGTAAATAGTTGCCATAATTTGCTCCTTTTCGCATGAAAGATGTTAGAAGTATTTATCTTGTTGACCTAAGTGTTGACCTAGATGAAAAAAGTTCATCAAAAGTAAAAACAAAAAAGCCCTGAATCCCTTTAGAATTCAGAGCTTTTCCGTGCGTTAGTACAACAAAATCTCTAAAATATGCCCATTTCATAGGGTTAGTACAACAAAATGACTAAAAAAATAAGGGTGCAAATTGCACCCTTTGCTTTTACCCAAATTACCCCCTTGCCTTCTTGCCAAGGGTGCAATCATTATTCGGTTTTTGCACTCTTGTTTTTGCTAAATCTTTCCCCATACATAGTCAACGAACGCTTGCCAATTCAGTCGTACCTGGGAATAAATATCCACTTTCTTACTGCCCTTAATTTCCACGTGGCTGGCGTAAGGATAGTGTCCGTTGTCCCTACGGCACTTGTCCCATTCGTCCATCAAATTGTTTATTTGCTCTTTCTCTATGTAGCCAGGGAAACGCGTTACCAATACTTCCCACTCGCATTTTGCCCAAAAATAATAGGACAGTTCCTTTCTCAAAGCCTCCGCAAATTCTTCTTTCGGAAGTTTCTTTTTCATCAGTTTTTTTACGTCTTCACAAAATTTATAGTGGTCGAAAATGTTGTATTCTTCGACTTCGCCCGTGCTGACCCTACAATGGTAAACATTCCAAATCATCTCTTTACTCTTTGCCATTTCTTCTCCTGTATTTTTTCCTTTATATATTATATATAATGTTTAGGGGTGGTGTCTTTTAGCCGTGGAAATATCTTCTTTGGCTATGCTCCACAATTTCCCCGTTTTCGTCTTCGTCTATTACCCAAAGACCGTCATAGTCACACTTTTCGCAGCGACCCACAACTTCAAGGATTTCCCCTTCGCCACGGTCCACCCTCTCTGGCTTAAACATAATTTCCATTATGCGTCCACAATTTGGGCAGGTCATTTTAACCCTATCTCCTACCATATCGTTTCTATCTCCTACCTTATGCTTTTCAAATACTCTTTCGCATATTTGCTTACGCCCATTTTCCAAACTTCTTCTTTTGTTTCTTTGTAGTAAATTCGAATAATGCAATTATGAAACTCTGGATTTGACGGGCATAATCTATCATCAAACTTATAATAATAGTCGTTCCAATTTTCAAACAATCTAACGTCGTAGCAATTAATATCATAACAAATCAACTCTTTTAAGTTCTTATCTACTTTTAAGATGTGCGGATACGAAGCACACAACATTATCATCTTCATTGTCCAAGTTATCCACTCGTTGTGCGCAGGGTCATTAGGGTTGACTCTATCTACAAATACTAAATCCATGATTGCGTGGTCCCAAAACTCTGAAACCATTTCATAGGACACTCCATTTTCTAATAATAGTTTTAATGCCATAAGTGAATTCTCATTTGTTATAAACGAAAATGACCATAACGGATTTATACTATCTCTCCCGTCGTAAGGAACTCTTGGCTTTGCTATATCCATACCAAACTCTAGGAAAACTCTAGTAATTTCAGGAAGATTTTTTGCCTCATTATCACAAGCATCATTTACCAGTTCATCATAAATGTGCTCTTTTGCCTTCCATCCTTCAAGTTCCACAGGCCCAAGAGGGTCAGCACCCTGTGACAAATATAATCTTACAAGGTCAAAATCTATAATTTCTTTAAGGCATTCGTTTAGGAGTTTATTGTTCAATTCAAGTTCTTTAGGCGAATATAAATCTTCAAACATTATACAACTACCCCTCCCTTTTAATGCTAGTAATAATATTATACCACAATTTTCACTATATGTAAATGGTGAGATGTGCAAAAACCACGACTTGTCAAGGGCAATTTATACAAATTTTACGACAAAATAAAAGAACGACCCCTTTTACGAGGTCGCTCTTCTTATTCTATGCTATTCATAAAATCCTTTATATTCTTCATTGCAAGGACTTCATCAATGGTCTTTCCGTTATATAATTTCCACGACCACACAACTAAAATTGTGACTTGGTCTTTCCCTTCTTTGTCCGTAAACGGTATTCTTATTTCGTAATGTTCTTCTTGAATATCGACGTCTGAACGTCCTACATATTTTGCCGCAATACCTTTTTTACCATTGATTTCAATTTGTTCTATTTCCCCTACTAGGTCAAACCCTGCCTCTTGTAAAAACCACTCAAAGTCATCTACGAGGTCTTCTCTTTCTTCCTCGTAAATTTCAATAATAATGTGTTCCTCTTCATCCGTAAAGGATATACCACCCTCCCAGGTGGCGTCTTCGCTCGTTTGCAAAATCAAGTCTTCTGGCAAACTAAACGAAAGTGTTGATGTGCAAAGTTTTCCGTTTTTAATCTTAAACATAATGATACCTCCTATTTCTATTATACCATTATATCATCGCTTTTGCCATCTAAACTGCCAAATTTTGACAGTTCGTATTTTCTGGACTGTTTTTATATATTCAAATCCCACAGGGGCAATATGTTTCATTTCCTTTTGTTTCGTTAATTGAAATGAAAAGTCTAGGCAAATCGAGACTTTCTAACTTGCCTATTTTTACCCCAAAAATGAAAAAAAGCCCTAAAAAGGGCAAAAAATAAGGTCAAATTGTCTATTTTAGACCTAGACAAATTTGACCTTATAGGTGGTTGAGGCGACGGGACTTGAACCCACGACCTTTTGGTCCCTAACCAAACGCGCTACCAAGCTGCGCTACGCCTCAATATTCGCTGTCCGTCACCCGAACAGCATTACCATTATACCTATACTTTCCCTTTTAGTCAAGCATTTTTTCACGCATTTTCAAACTTTTTCAAAAAAATTTCTGCGCGTATCACATAGCGCGCGTTTCCACGCTCTTTTACAGTTTTACTCGTAATAATCCCACGAGTTTCGACGCGAATATCCCCGTCGGGTAGATCATAAAGAACGCCACCAAAGCTACGCCCAGCACGATCCCTGTCCACGCAATCACAGGCGCGCATTTGTCCAAAATCTTCGTTTTCTTTAACAGCAAAATCGCACCTGCGACGATCACAAGCGCAGCGAGCAAACCCACACCAGCATATTTCACGTACGGCGAATCATAGCTGAAATGCACCACGTTCTCGCCCTGTTCCAGCTCCACCATCAAGAAGTTTAGATCGTTCTCCACGAGCGCCGCCTTTTTGCCGTTCACCGTCACCGTATAGCCCTTGGACGCCACGAAATTCAAGAACAGGTACTCCCCGTCCTGCGCCGCGCTCACCCTCGCCGTCAGTTCGCCTGCGCCCACCTGCACTTCCGCTGCTTTCGTCCATAAATATTCGCTGGTTTTGAGCACCATCTCGTCGCTGATCTCGTACGACGATTGCGTAGCGTTATACTCCCGATCCCACAAGAAATCGTACAGCGCGACCAAGTTCTTTTTACGATTAGACGGATTATTTTCAAGATTTGGCGCAACGAATTTATACGGTGCGGAGCTTACGCGATAGGCCAGCGGAAACACCGTTTTGTTCTCGTACGCAAACCGCCCGTTCGACTGCACGTGGTTGCCGTTTTTATCCAAAACTTTGACCGCATACCCCTTCTCGACGTATTGCTTTTCAAAAATTTTCTTCGTCTGAATTTTCTCGTCGTCGCCGCCGTTGTTGGGCAAATACATATATTTATACCCCAAGAACGAATCACCGAACAGATCGGCACGATACGACCACGCATAGTTGTGCTGCCCCTTATAGCTCGCGCTGCCGCCCTGATACCCGAACAGCGCGCGCGTAGCATAGTTGTCCGCGTCAATAATGGACGAGAACACGGTGAAAGAGTTCGTTTCACCCGGGAAAGGCACGCACGCCGACCACACGTCTTCCAAACGCACCGCCCCGTTCTCGTTGTAATGCAGCCTACCGTAGTCCTTTGTGCGGTAATACCCGTCGTCCATTTCACGAATCGTCGCCGACATTTTCTTATAATCTTCCAGCGCGTTATGCTGCGTGGAGCGGTTTCCTTCCACCAAAACGCCGCAATTGAATACCGTCTGCGCCGACAGTACCGCCACAAGCAATACGGCGAGTGTGCGAACGGAGACTTTCTTACACGAAATCAGCCAGCCGCCAAACAAAATCACCAACGCCACGATAAAGAACGGAATACAGATCAGCTCCGCACCGCCGAGCGAGTGCGCATACGAGCCTGGAATATTCCGCAAATTATAGACCAAATCAAAACGCTTGTATTTGTTATAGAAATTATCCCCTGCTTGCGTTCCGCTGTTGACAAACCAACTGAAAAAGCACAGTGCGAGCATCAGCGCCGCCGCTAACGCGCCTGCGCCGATCAAAACGTACGTCCACGTACGCACTTCGCGTTTGGTGGGCAATTTTTCCGTCTTTGCCGCCGCCTGCGTTTTAGGCGTTTCGTCCGTTGATTGCGACACGGGTATGGGGGTTTGCTCCGTTTCGGGCGTTTCTCCGCACAAGAGCGAGCCGTCGTATGCGTGCGCTTTTTTATAACAGAGTTCGTTCAGACACAGGCACGCGCCACCCATAAAATACACGGCGTTCAAGAACCCAAACCGCAGCGAATAGGAAAAATACGAGCCCATATTGAGCAGGAGCATCGATTCGTCCACCAGCACGGGGAGCAGCGTGAGCACCCCTGCCGTGAGCATAAATTTTGCCAACGGGGACTTTATCCCGTTACGGAAAAACCAAGCGACCGTCAACGCGACGAACGCTGCGTCCGCTATGATATACGACGCTTTTCTGTAAAAATAATCGGTAAAACGATCGAGGAATTTGTCGCTGTTAAACTCCCACGTCGTCGTGTTATACCCAAACCATACCGTATTGAACAGACCGCCGCCGCGGCTACTGCGCAAAAATGCCACGAGCGCAGGCACGAGGATAGGCAGCGCAATCGCTATCGCCAGCAAAAACGCCACGCAAAGGCGCGCGATAAAGCGGTATCTTTTTTCCTTTTCCACGCAGAACAAAGCGTATGCAATCAGCGCAGGGAACACGGTGAACAGCGCGAAACACGCGATAGAAAAATGCGTGTAGATACAGCACGCCACCAACACGGAAAAACGCCAAAAACTACCCGTTTTTACAAAACGGCAGAACGCCCCCACGCAGAAAGGCACGTAGATCAACAGATCGAGCCAAGCCACGAACGTGCTCGCCACGAACGTATAGCCGCAAAACGCGTACACCAGCCCGATGACTATGCAGAGATATTCGGGAATATTTTTGAAGAGTTTTTTCGCCAACCAAGCGCCTGCCAGCCCCACCGCCGCGAGCTTGAACCCCACGACGTATGCCGCCGCATACACGACGTTGCCTTCTCCGCAAAGCAAAAACAGGATACTGAACGGACTGACGAAGGTGTATAAAAACATACCCGTCACGTCTGCGCCGCCCATTATCGAATAGGTATAGGTGAGCGTGGATTTTCCCTTGAACACGTCGAAGATATGCTCGAAAAAGGGACAAATCTGTGCGGAATAGTCATAGCTCGCCGCCGTGTATTCGTTCGAGAACGGATACACGCCGTACACCCACGAGGCGATAAAATACAGCGCGAGCACAATAATCGGCGTGATAAAACACGCGAAATTCCTATCGAAGAACGCGTTAAACCGCGCGGAGAGCGATTTCTTTTCCACCGCTGTCTGTTCCACTGCTGCTGCGTTTTCGCGCTTTGTTTCGGGGATTTCGGTCGTTTCCGCCGCCGTTTGTTCCATTTTTGCGGACTGTGCCGCCACTTCTTGCATATCCATACGCATATTGTACCATTTTTGCCGTTATCTGTCAACGGTATTCGTTGCGGCACATAAAAAAAGCAACCGCCCCAGCGATTGCTTTTTTGTTTTGATTTTTGGATTTACGTTATTGCACGATAATCAATCCTTCATCCGTAGGCACTTGCTCTGCGGTAAGCGCTGCGAGCTCTTTTATAATCCACTCACGTCCAGAAAGAGATGCGTGACTATTCCACGATGTGCTACTGCACGCTGTAAACGTTATACCTTGTGCCGTTGCCCCACCGTCTTTATATGTGTAAGTGCCATTAGAATTCTCTACAATTTCTTTAGAAATATCAAAATAAATATATCCGTCGCTCCCTGCCGTCAAATACGTCTTCTCGTCAACTGTTGTCAATGCACCTATGGTACCGTCTGTTTCAATGGAGCTGTCACGATTAGAAAAGTGCTTTTTAGATGTGTAATACCCTGAAACAGTCACACACTCTGTATTAGTCACTTTAATACCAAGTAGATCTGTCGGCGTTGCATAAATTGTTTTTACACGCAAATATTTCGCACCTGCCTGCTGTAATTGATAGAGAAACGCAGGCGTAAATATTACATTAGGCTGCCCTGGGTTGATACCACCCCACGATTCTCTGTCCGTCGCTTCTAATTCGCCTGTCTCCGCATTGTAGGCTAATTTTCCATCAAAATACAACTCCGCTTTAGTTGTATCAGAAATCATATTTTCCAAAGTCGCCTGTGCGTTCTGCTCTTCGCTCGCTGTTTTTTCCATATAATAAACGTGGAATTCTTGCAACAGCGTTGCGTACACCAAGCCCGATCTTGCCAAGCCTGCGTTGGTGACAGGGGCAAGCTCGTACGTCTTTTTCGTGCCGTCTGCTAACGTACGCGTTATCTCGTCGGGATATTCCGTCTCTTTATCCATTGTCACCGTGGAATTAAGCAGAGCAAATTTTGCCGTTTGAAGATGCGTTTCCGTCGTGTCTGCATCCTTATAATGATAATTGATAATATACTTGTAGTTTTTGGTCGACAGTTTGTTGATATAATCTTCTTTCAACTCATTGGAACGTGAATCTCCTGCCTCCACCGCTTTTTGCGCGACGTAATACACCGAACGGGTGTTGTTTTGCACGTCGTCTTCCGTATAACCATCGTTCGCATAGTAAGGCGCAAAGTGATATTCGTATTCCGTCACCACCGTTTCCGTCGTTCCGTCTTCCGTTTCCACCGTTTCCATCGTTGAGGGGATCGCCACGTACGCGCGCCCGACAAACGGACGCGTTAAGTTGCTTTCCTTAATATTCGTGAGCGCGCCGCAAATTTCCTTCGCTCCGTCGTTATCCACGTCCGCGTATTCTGCGCGAACGTTCGTCACCATAATCTTGCTCGCGTCCGCGTTTTCCTGTCCGTCGTAATACACCAACGGATCTTCAAAAACGTTCTTTTCGTTTAATTCCACGTCGCCCAGCTGATCACTCGCCGCAATAATCATACCAAATTTTGCGCCCACGCCGATCAAAGCGTTGTATTCGTCCGCGGAAATTTCCGCGCAAAAGCGCAAGCCGCTATCGATCACAACGTCGTTTTCATCCTTTACGTTGCCTACGCGCACCGACGCGCCTTCTTGCATCTTAAAGGTTGCGTACGTAGGCGTTGTCGCTGCGTTGACGTCGATTGCTTTCGCACCCATCGAAACGCAAGCACACGCTGCTATTGCTGCCAAAGAAATCATTGTAATTCTTGCTTTCTTCATTATGCTTTCTCCTTTCTCGTTTCCACGGCAAAATTAACCGAAGTTCGGGTCGCTATATTCGTCGTTCCCGTCTTCCTTCCAGCCTTCGCCAGAGCGCCAACAAAACACGCTCTCTTCGATATGAAAAATCATAATCTCAACACTTTTATACTCTTTCATTTTTTTTTACTCCTCGTGCCCTCAGCCAAAAAAATTTTCACCAAATCCCCACAACTTTTTTCCACATAAAATTTTTTATTTGTTGCGTTTCTACGCAACAAATAGCACTAGTGCTCCATTCTAATCATATTTATGCGCACATTATAGCATTCTTAACAATCTTTGTCAACTATTTTAATGACATTTTTCGATAAAATTTTTGCATAAACCTTATCGAAAATGTTAATGGCTATCCCTTATAAATAAAGGCGGAGCGGCATAATTTACCGCTCCGTTTTTTCTTTTCTTTCTATTATGTTTTATCCGTGTTTAGCCGTTATGCGCTGCCCCAAAATGGCAATAGTCATCGTCGCAAACGTACGCTCTGCAAAGGCTACAATAATCGTCTTCCGTCACTGCCCAACCACAGCTCTCGCAATAGATATCGACCGTACTACCAGTAGGCAACGCGATCGTCTGTGCTGTCGCGCTGAAATTCTCTGCAAACACCGAACTGTTCACGTAGATTGACATACTGTCGCCTTCCATCGTCACCGTCGCCTTGACGTTGTACGACACTTCCACACGTGTGAGTCGATCGTTTTTCACCGTGAAAATCAGATTCGCGTTGAGATCGTCGAAACGGATCCCTTTGAACACCGAAATCACCTGTGAGAAGGACGCTTTTTCTTCTTCGTCCATCGAATCGCCGAGCGTCATAGTATTCAACGCCGTTTCGATCGTATTCACCACCGACGTCAACGTCAGCGTGCTGTCTTCTGCGATCTGTTGGAGCATCTGATCGATGGTCACCGTGCTGTACTGTGTCACCACGTCGGCAACGGTCGTATTCACGATCGCGTCCGCCGCTTCCGTGCCCAGCTCTTGCACCAACGCGTCGTAAACGCTCTGCTCCGCAAAGATCATATCCTTGATCTCTTGCAGGCGCATACCGCTCGCATTATACAATTCGGCATCCATAACGCTGATGAGCGTACCGACGGTGTAGCCGCGCAAGCCCTTGATTGCCGCCGTAATGTCCTGCCACGTCAGCTCTTCGTCGATATGACCGAGTGCGTAGTTGATCACGTCGCCCACTTTCGTATGCACGGACAAATTACCCACGTAGCCGAGCATATCGTTAAGCTCTTTTTTCATATCAAGCGTGACGCGCGTAGTATCGCCCTTTTGCACCAGCGTAAATTCGTCCGTCAAAATGGTCTTGATAAGATCCACAGGAATCTCGGGCATTACGATTTCGCCCTGCGAAGCCATAATTTCTTCCAACGCGTCGGACATATTGATTTCCACCCCTTCGGACAGCTCTTCCAGCAGCGAATCGAGGAAAGGACGGGAAGATTTAATATACGTCTTGCCCGTTTCGTCGTCTTCGTCCTGTCTGTAAGAGAATCCGTCCACAACGTACGCCGTCAACGTATCCGTTTCGTTATACCCGTATTCAGGCATACCTTGGATATCCATTTTATCGTACATCGTGCCCGTGATTTTCGCGTCGAAATCGTCTTCTTTGACGTTCGCGAGCGCCGTCAGGCTCATACCCGTTTCGGACAGATAGCCGCGCGCTGTCTGCCCCGTCTTCATCGACAGACCGAACGAGAACGATTGCACGTCCGAAAGCGATTCCTGAATCGAATCTCCGAGCGCGAGCACCTGCTCCGCCGTGATGTTGCTCTTTTCTTCCTGCTCGCCCTTGTCACACGCCGTCAACGCAGAAAACGTAAACGTCGCCGCCAACGCGCAAACGGAAATTTTCCACATTTTTTTCATATTTCTTTCTCCTTTTTGGATTTTTTTACGCGCTCATTATATCATTATATTCTCACGCTGTCAATAGTATTTACCGAATTTTTTCCGTCCCCGTCCACTCTTTAACGCGAAATTTTACAAAACTCCCCACCCGTACCTGCCGAGTGGGGAGTTTCTACCTTGTTGTGGGCTTATCCGTTTTTGTCTGTTATTTTTCTTTGCTCTGAATATATTCGTCGATAGCGCGCGCCGCGATCTTGCCTGCGCCCATTGCTTTGATCACCGTCGCTGCGCCCGTTGCCGCATCGCCGCCGCAATAGACTCCTTCCAGCGACGTTTTTCCTACTGCATCGACTTCAATCTCCCCACGGCGCAACGTATTCAAGCCTGCCGTCGTCGCCTTCAATAACGGGTTTGGCGAAGTGCCTAACGACATGATCACGCAATCGACAGGCAACGTGAACTCACTACCTGCCACCGCTTTGGGCGAGCGACGACCGCTCTCGTCCGCTTCGCCAAGCTCCATACGCACGCACTCGATCGCCTGCACCCAACCAAAGGACGGGTCGCGCGGATCGGTGGTTTCCGTCGCCAAAATACGCACGGGGTTGGTGAGCAGGTCAAAAATAATCCCTTCTTCCTTTGCGTGCTCGATTTCTTCCTGCCGCGCAGGCAGTTCTTCTTCGCCGCGCCGATAGATAATATGCACTTCCGCGCCCAAGCGTCTTGCCGTACGCGCTGCGTCCATCGCGACGTTGCCGCCGCCCACTACCGCCACGCGTTTGCCACGCTGTATAGGGGTGTGGCTATCCTCTTCGTACGCTTTCATCAAATTCGATCGAGTCAAAAACTCGTTCGCCGAATACACGCCTTTGAGATTTTCGCCCGGAATATTCATAAACTTTGGCAAGCCTGCACCGCTGCCGATGAACACCGCGGCAAAGCCGTATTCCGTCTTCAACTCTTCGATCGTCAGCACTCTGCCGATGACCATATTCGTTTCAATCTTCACGCCCAGCGCGCAGAGCTGGTCGATTTCGCGTTCCACGATTGCCTTCGGCAAACGGAATTCGGGAATCCCGTACACGAGCACGCCGCCAGCCACGTGCAACGCCTCGAACACGGTGACGTCATACCCCTTTCGTGCCAAATCCCCTGCACAGGTCAGCCCGGCAGGACCGCTACCGATCACCGCGACTTTGTGTCCGTTCGTGGGGGGCGTGACCGCGTTGAGCGCCTTTTCGTGTGCCATATGCCAGTCGGCGGCAAAACGTTCGAGCCTGCCGATACCCACCGACTCGCACCCTGCCTTGATACCGCGCGTACAAACGCGCTCGCATTGTTTTTCCTGCGGACATACCCGTCCACACACCGCTGGCAACGACGAATCTTCAGCGATGATCTGGTACGCACCTTCAAAATCCCCTTCGGCAATCTTGCCGATAAATTCGGGGATCTTCACGTTGACGGGGCAACCTGCCACACACGGGCGGTGTTTGCAACGGATACACCGTTTCGCCTCGCTAATCGCCTGCTCCGCCGTGTAGCCGAGCGCAACTTCGTCAAAATTGCCCTTTCGCACGTTCGCGTCCTGCGTGGGCATCGGATTTTTTAAGGGTTGCATATTGAACGGGGGCATATTATTCTACCTCCTTTTTGAACAGGTTGCACGCGTGCTCTCTCTGTCGCGTTTCAAATTCGGCATACGAACGGGAACGGCTCATCGCCTCGTCAAAATCGATCAAGTGCCCGTCAAATTCCGGGCCGTCCACGCAGGCGAATTTCATTTCACCGCCTACCGTCAGGCGGCAACAGCCGCACATACCCGTCCCGTCAATCATAATCGGGTTCATGCTCGCGATCGTTTTTACACCGTATTTTTTCGTGGACAGACACACAAATTTCATCATAATCAGCGGACCGATCGTGATCACTTCGTCAAACCGTTCGCCCTTTTCCAGTAGCTCTTCGAGGGGCACGCAAACGTTCCCTTTCCGCCCGTACGAGCCGTCGTCCGTCATCATATAAAAGTCGTCGGAATACGCCTTAAAATCCTCTTCCAAAATCACGAGATCTTTGTTGCGAAAGCCGACGATCGACGTCACGTCCACCCCGTTTTCATGCAGAGCGCGTGCCACGGGCAACGCGATCGCACAACCTACGCCGCCACCGACCACGCAGACCTTTTTCAAGCCGTCCACCTGTGTAGGGCGTCCCAAAGGTCCGACAAAATCGGGAATAAAATCCCCTTCGTTTTTATGATTCAACCGCTCCGTCGTGCCACCGACAACCTGAAAAATGATTGTCACCGTACCCCGTTCGCGGTCGTATCCTGCGACGGTGAGCGGAATCCGCTCCCCTCTCTCGTCAACGCGCAAAATGACAAACTGTCCTGCGCGCGCCTTTTTCGCCACGAACGGCGCAAGAATTTCCATCTGCGTGACCGTGGGATTTAAGGATTTTTTGCTAACGATTTGATACATATATTCTCTCTCCTTTCTTTGTGCCAAAATTCTGCGTTTTTCACTATTTCTTTCTCACTCTTTGTTGGCATTTATTATACCGCACACGAAAAAAATTGTCAACGACTGAAACAAGCCTTTCCAAAAATTTCCGTGAAAAATATTTTCACAATTTTTTCATTTTTCTCCCCCCTTTCGTTTGCTTTTCGCGCGCACAAGTAGTATAATGTTTTTCGGTTAAACAAGAATTCCTTTGAAAAGGGGTACTGTATGGATAAATTATTGGTATTATCTATCGCGCTACTCGCAGGGTTGCTCCTGTCGCGCTTGGCGAAAATCTTAAAGTTGCCTGCCGTCACGGCATACCTTGTCGCAGGTATTCTCATCGGCCCGTTCGTTTTGGGCAGGCTGGGGCTGCTCATCGCCGAAAAAACGGCGAACTGGCATACGCCCATTGTCGGCATCGGCTTTATGAACGAAGAATTTATGGAAAAATTCTCCATTTTGAGCGACGTGGCGCTCGGTTTCATCGCCTTTTCCATCGGCAACGAATTCCGCCTGTCACAGCTCAAAAAGGTAGGCAAGCAGGCAACGATCGTCGGTATCTTTCAGGCGGTAATCACCACCTTGGTCGTAGATGCAGTACTCGTGATTTTGTCCTTTGCATTGCCCGATCATATTTTCCCGATCGAAGCGGCTATCGTGCTGGGCGCGATCGCGTCGGCTACCGCTCCTGCGGCAACGCTGATGGTCGTAAAACAGTACAAAGCCAAAGGGCCTTTGACGGATATATTGCTCCCCGTCGTTGCGCTGGACGACGCGGTGGGGCTGGTGCTCTTCGCGGTGTCTTTCGGCGTAGCCAAAGCGTTAAAAGCAGGCGCGATCGGCGTGGTAGGTATCGTGGTAGAGCCACTGCTTGAAATCGTTTGTTCGCTGGGCTTGGGCGCGATTATGGGCTATCTGTTTAGCCTGTGCGAGCGTTTCTTCCACTCCCGTTCCAAGCGTCTTGCGGTGTCGGTGGCGTTCGTGATGATGACCATCGCGCTGTCGATGCTGAAATTCGAGATCGGCGGCGTACATATCGGCTTTTCCAACCTGCTCGTTTGTATGATGCTCGGCACGATCTTCTGCAACGTGTGCGATTTCTCCGAAGAACTGATGGACAGAGTCGATCGTTGGACAGCTCCGCTGTTCGTTATTTTCTTCGTTATCAGCGGTGCGGAGCTCGATCTGTCCGTGTTTAAGAGCGGCTGGATCGTACTCATCGGTATCGTATATATCATCAGCCGGTCGGCTGGTAAATACAGCGGCGCGTATGCGAGCGCGAAAATATCGAAATGCGACGATAACATTGTCAAATATCTCGGCGTAACCCTCCTGCCGCAGGCAGGCGTTGCACTCGGTATGGCGCGTATGGCGTCTGAAAGTTTCGGTGCAGAAGGCGCGCTGATCGCCCAGATCACGCTGTTCGCCGTGTTGGTGTACGAGTTGATCGGACCTATGCTCACCAAGATCGCGTTGACAAAGGCTGGCGATATCGATCCCGAAGGTAAGACCAGCGCCCGTCACGAACACGCCAAGAACAAACATAAACGTGCCCAAAGCCACGTACCCGTTGTGGAAACGGCGGCTATCGCCACGGACGTTCCCGTGCAAAACCCCACGGACGTATCGTAATCACAAGCAAATATCGACGGATAGGCGCGTACGCTGCATACAGCGTACGCGCCCCTTTTTATTTCGCCGCCAAAGCAAACGCCGCATACAACGCCGCCCCGATAGGCAAAACGTTTTCGTCGAATCGCACCTTGGGGTGATGCAGGGGATAGCCGTACCCCTTGTCACTCTCCCCTGCGGCGAGCGCAACGAGCACCGACGGCACTTCGCGGCTGATATATGCAAAGTCTTCCGAACCACCCTTTTCTTGCGTGCTACCCAGCTCCGCCGACGTAAACACGCGATCGTCGCCTAACACCGTTTTCGCCGTTTGATAGGCAAACTCGGACGTCCTTTCGTCGTTGACAAGGACAGGACAGCCACCTAAAAATTCCACCGTTGCTTTTGCACGAAAGGCGTTGGCTTGCGCGCGCGCAATCTCCACCAACCGCTTTTTCAGTCTCTCCCGCACGCTCTCGTCAAAGGCGCGCAAGCTCCCTTCTATCATCGCGCTATCTGCAATCACGTTGCCTACGCTCCCTGCCTGCAAACACCCCACCGTCAACACCCCCGCCCCGATGGGAATTTCGCGAGCGGAAATCGTCTGCAAAGCCAAAAGGATATGCGCCCCGACAGCGAGCGCGTCCACCCCCTTCCACGGCGTAGAGCCGTGACACCCCTTTCCCTGCACCGTGATACGGAAAAAATCGGCGGCAGGCGCGCTGACACCTGCGGACGACACCACCGCCGTACCCGTTTTCAACGGCAGAGCGGTGAGCACGTGTAGCGTCATCGCCCGTTGCACCGTCGGCGCGTCTAAAACGCCGTTTTTAAGGCAATCCCTCGCCCCTTCGAGTATTTCCTCGGCAGACTGAAACAGGAGCTTTACACGCCCTTTTAAGCGCTGTTCACGCCGTTTAAGCAACGCCGCCGCACCGAGCAGCATCGCCGCGTGTAGATCGTGTCCGCACGCGTGCATATTCCCCGTTTTACAGGCGAACTTCTCCCCCGACCGCTCACGCAAGAGCAATCCGTCCATATCCGCGCGGAGCAACGTGCACGGCGCGCCGTTGTCCTCGCCGACGAGCGCGATCAGCCCTGCTCTGCCGCACCTTTGGGGCGTATAGCCCAAATCGCGCAGCGTTTTTTCAACGTACGCGAACGTTTTGGGGAGCGCAAACCCCGTTTCGGCGTTTTGGTGTAGATACCGTCTGTGTTGAACGAGTTTTTCACGCAAAGTTTCTGCGTCTTTCAAAAGCGTTTTCATAAGGACAGTATGTGCTTTTTTGCCAAGAAAAAACGCCCCGAAGGGCGTTTTTACAGAGCTTTGTACGTATTAGAAAAGAATACCCTGTTAAATACGGATTTCTCTTATTCTTTTTGGTTCTTTTTTCCAGCAATTATACAATAAGACCACCAACGGTTTATAGCTGTTTACGTATTCGACAGCGTCTTTATTAAAAATATCTGCCAGCACATCAAGCACTCCCCCTAACTGCTTATCGCTATATTTTTTATCCTCCATATCTTTCCTTAAATACATAATCAGCGTATTGCGGTAATAATCGTACATTTCTTTATATTCGCTATCTTCCAACAATTCGCGGTGCAATCGCAAATAGCGGTGTACCTTGGTAAACGTATCTCTTCTGCCGTATTCGTCCCAATACTTTTCAAAATGAAAGGATTTGTCTTTTTTCTTTAACGCCATATTCCCCCCTATGTTTTTCTCTAGATAAAAAAGTGCGCCAACCGAAGTCAACGCACAAAAACGCAAACTCCGTTGTTGTCACACAAATCTTAATTAGCCATAGTCACCCATTGCTGTAAATCAAGTGGAATTTGCATTTTATCAAATTCAATGATTTACATCAAAAAGGAAAACTAACCCTTAAAAAAATAAAGAGCGTTTCTGGCATTTGGCTATTCAATTTGTGTGACGTATTTAGTATAACACAGAAAAAAGTTTTTATCAAGTATTTTTAGGCAGGCAAATAAAAACTCGGCTTTTTCATCAGCCGAGTTTTCATTTTATTCCACAATTTTGAATTTTTTGTAATAGTAGATGGGGATTGCCGACCAGCCGTGGCAAAGGCTGCCTGCGTGGTCGAACGCCGCCGCACCGTCAATCGTTTCCCAAGCCGCCGAATAGCCGCTGTCCACCATCAGTTGATAGTCCTTGCGGATCTCCGCCAACACCACGTCGCGGTATTTCTCTTCGTCCACAGCCAGCAAAGCGTCGTACTTAAAGCACTTCATACTCAAAGAGCAAGGGAGCAGCTCGCCGTTTGCCAGCTGCTCGGCGATTGCCGCCGCTTTCTCGCCGTCCACAACGCCGAACGCCACCGCCAACGCGTTGACCAGCTCTACGTATTCGTTGCCACCCACCGTCACCGTCAGCGCTTTGCGCTCTTCGTTATAGAAGTTCTTGACGACGTTTTGCGCCAGCTCTTCGTCTGCGTTGCCGTACGGATATTCCACGCCGCCCAGCTCGCAAATGCGCCGCAGCGCACGCAGCGCCATCACGCACAAAATATTCAGCTGCGCGTCGGCGATCACCGCGTCCGCGCTATGCAACGTGCCTTCGGAATGCTCGGACCAGTCGTAGAAATTCCAGTTTTGCGCGCCCTCAAAACGGTACAACAATCCGTCCTTACGCTGCGCGAGCATCGCGTCCATAAACTGCAAAATACGGGGATAAACCTCGTTTACAATCGACACGTCCCCCGAGTGTTCGATATATTCCTTGACGGAAAGTGCGTAATAGAGCGAGAACGACGGAATACAGAAATCTAAACCGCAGGGATAGCAGATCGACATCAAGCCGTTCACGCCTTTGTCCTTGCTCATCAGCACCAAGTTGGCGCGTGCGTATTCAAAATTCCCGTCCTCGAACGCGTAATAGCCGCAAAGGATCTGATTGCGCGAATCGAACGCGTACAGGCATTGTTCGCGCCAAGGGCAATCGACGTAGTGTTCCATCATACAAAGGCGCAGACTGTTCAAGCACAGCTCGTAAATCTTCTTGTCCTGTTCCGTCTTTGCCGTGAACGCCTTGGGCTTTGCAGGATATACCTGCGGCGTGAGCGCAACAAAATGCAGATCGATCTCGTTTTCGCTCTCAATTTCCAAATATCTGCACCCCAAGCGGAGCATATAATTCGTGTATTCGTTTTCGCCTTTCGCTGCGATATACTCCACGCTAAAATCGCGCTCGTGGATATAACGGCTGACTTTGCCACCACGTTCGAGATGCTCCCCGAACGACACCGTGATTTTTTGTTCGGTCGCGGAGCGCAACGCAAAGGAAAGCAAGCCCACCACTTCTTCGCCAAGGTCGAGCTGATAATACGTCTTGCCCTTTTCATCGATGATTTTCGCCTGCTTTTGCGCGAGCAGTTCGCCCTTTTTCACAGGACGGGGCAGGAGCGTGCACTCTTTTTGTACGAGCGCCGCAGGCGCAAAGCCGTGCAACTCGCCGTTGATCCAGCCGTCTTCCTTCGTCGCGTCGTACAGATAGCTGTACCCCAGCTGATTGGTCATTTTCTTTTGTAAGCCGTTTTTATATGCGCGGCTGTATCTTGCAAGGGTGTGATTTCCGCTCTCAACGCGTACCGTCCCCCCCTCTTCTATCTCGTAGAGCAGACCTGCGGGCGCGGAATAATAGCGCTGCGTGCTCGTTCCAAAATACCAAACGAGAACGGCGATTTTGTTCTTGCCTGCGGTCAGATACGCCGTCACGTCGATTTCGTCATACGACTTGTACCACGGGAAATCGCCGTATTGATTGCTGGCAACGTACTTGCCGTTGATAAACAGCGTATAGTCGCTATCCGCCGAAATGCGGCACGTTGCCCTTTCGCCCTGCCACAAAAATTCGTCGTAAAATTCGCCGTAGGTATCGGGCGTGTTGTTGCCATCCACCCAAATCCATTTTGCTTTTTCAAAAACGTTCATAATGTTCTCCTAAACGCCATTAAAACAGGAAACAAAGTCTCCAATATAACAAAGGTATCGTCGCGACGGAAAGAATCGTCGAGCCGAGCGTGAACGCCACAGCGCTCCGCGAATCGCCGTTATGCGTATCCGAGAACGTGGACGCAAGCCCTGCCGTGGGCGTTGCAAAGCTGACAAACGCGCCTAAAATGAAATCTTCGCTGACCAAACCGCCGCCAAACACCGCCTTCGTCGCAAGCAATACCCCGACGATTAGAACGGGGAATACCACCAGCTTTAACGCCGACACGTAATAGGTTTTCCAAGACGTGAACAGGGAGAGCATTTTCACCCCTGCCATCTTCATCCCCAAAATCGTCATCGAAATCGGCGTGACGAGATTGCGGAAATGTCCCGAATACGTCGCCACTTCGGGAATATATTTTTGTACGTCACACAGATTGAGCACTATCCCGATCGCGAACGCGATCAAAACGGGATTCAAAAACGCCTTTTTCAGGCTGATCGTTTTTCTGTCGCGCGAGATTAGGTACACGCCCAGCGTGTACATCAAAACGTTGGTTAAAATGTTGATAATAATGAGCACCGTCATTACGTCCGCACGGTCGCTAAACACCGCCGCCGCAAGGGGAATCCCCAAAAATCCGTTGTTGGAAAACATCGAACAAAAACGCATCATACCGCGCGTTTTGTCCTGACGTTCCTGTGCGGTCAAGGGAATCGTCGCAAAGAACATAAGCAACGTGAACCCGATACCAACACCCACCGCAAGCCCGATCGTCGCAAACAAATCTTTGCTAATCGTCACTTTTTCAATCATACTCGACAAAATCAGAAACGGCATACCCACGTACACCAACAACTTGGACAGCACGCCCGAGTGTTCCTGTTTTAAGAGTTTCGTTTTTACCAGCAAGTACCCCGGTACTGCAAGCAACACGAAAACGATTACGTTTTTTAGCATAATCCAAACTTCGCCCATACTTACCCTCACAATCCTTTTTTGGCCAACCAAGCGAAGGACGTTTTTACAAACGCGTATTCACCGTCGTCGTCCTTATACTCCGAGCCGTGCACGTGCCCACCTGAAAGCTGTACGTATTCAATATCCGCGTCCTTGTTGAACGCCAACACGGTCTTGTAAAAGAGCGCGTTTTGTTCAGGGCGCATAGGCATATCTTTTTCATAAAAAACAAGGAGCATCTTGGAAAACTTTGTGTTTTCGTTCACGTAATACAAGGGCGCATATTCATTGATACGCTGCGCGAAAGGATGTGTGCCCGTTTCGTTTTGCAAAACGTTAAAATGCGCCGTTAACTGCGCGCTGTCGATGATCCAGCCGTCCACCGTTTCGGAATCCACACCCACTTCGCCCAGATATTTTTTATCCAGACAAAGCATTGCGGCAATCCACGCACCTGCCGATTGCCCCGACACGATGATTTTGCCGTTGCCGCCCCACGTGGGGATATGTGCCTTGACAAACGCCACCGCCGCCGCACCGTCTTCCAAAAAGTCGGGAAACTTTGCCTCGGGATAGATACGGTAATCAGCAGAAATGAACGCATAGCCCTGTTTTACAAAGCTATGCGCGATCTCCACGAAATTTTCCTTCGCTCGTGCGTGCACCTTCAAGCCACCCCCGTGAAAATAAACCACGGTGGTAAAATCGTCGCTATCGGGCAAATACACGTCTAATTTTTCTTGGTGTTTTTGCGAATATTGCAAGTCTGTAATCGTTATCATACGTAAATTATATAACAAACTCTTTCCCTTGTCAATATTATTTTTCGGCAAAATAAATATCAATTTTTTCTATTTTTCGATTTCGTCCAAAATCTGTTGCAGGGTGTCCACCTTTTTATAGCAAAGGCAATCTAAACCGCTCTGCGTGATGTTGCCTGCGTTCAGACCGAACACGGGGAAACCTGCAAAACGGAGTGCCATCACCCCTGCCGCCGAGTCTTCGATACCGATTACGTTTTCGGGGTTTTTGATCTTCAAGCCCATATACGCCACTTCGGTATACACCCAAGGGTGGGGCTTTGCCGCGATCTCGCCCAGCGAACCATATTCGTGCGTGTCCTTTCTGTGACCGCCCGTGATGATTGCGTCGTAAAATTGCAACGGATCACCCATACCCAGCGTGCGGAACACCGCTACGATTTCGGGGATCGCCTTATAATCGAGCCCACTCGTCACCAAGCCGATCTTAATGCCGCGGCGTTTCAGCTCGTACAAGAAATCTTTCAGCCCGTCCGTGGGCTTGAACGCCTCGACCTTGCCGCGACCTTCCAAAATCTCGTCCAACTCCGCTTTCGCTACCTTGTGATAGATCTCGATCGCCTTGGCAAGATCCTGCTCGGGATAATATTTGTTGATGCAATATTGCAGGTGATCGGCGGTGGTAAAGCCCGACACAAAGGGCACGTCCGCCTCTTCCAGCCTAAAATCGCTGTCGCGCACCAGCTCTTGCATCGTGCGTTCGATGATGTAAATCCAAAACTCTTCGCTCGTCACCGTCGTGCCGTCCAAATCCATCAGCACCGCCTCGACAGGCTTGTGCACAGTCACGGGCTTGATCTCGTATTCCATCGAAACGCCGCTATTTTGCAGCTTTCCGTACGCTTTGCCGTCGCGCTCGATAAATTCCACGTTATTCAGCTTTTTGCCGATCAGTTCACGCATACGTGATCTCCTTTGCAAAATCGGTCACTTCCAAATTCTCCGCTTTCGCGCCCTCGCCGATAATATACACCGTCTTTTCTTCGCCTGCCTGCATATCGAAATAATTTTCCGAATAATCGTACTTGTAATTGTCGGGCAAGCGCAACGTCAACGCTTTGACGAACGAATTTGCCTTCACCGTCACTACCAAGCCGTTTTCCATTTCCTTTACGGAGTAGCTGTAATCGCTCTCAAAGCGACACGTATGCCACATATCGTAGGAATACACGGCGGTATAATCGCCAAACTGCGCAAACAAATAGGTGTCAGGGATCGCAACGTCGCCGCGTACTTCGATCTGTTTTACGCCGTTTCTACCCACAGAAACACGCGCTTTCTTCTTCCAAACCACGTTGCCTTTGAGCGTTTTAACGCCGTATTCCACTCTGCCGAACATCAGGTTGTCGGTGTCGTTAACGATCGTCAACATGGTCACGCCCCCCTTCTTTTGCACGAAAGTGAGCAAGACGGGCGCAAAGCTCTTCTGCATTTGATAGTATGCCTGCTTGGGCTCGCAATAGTAGTCGATGACCGACCACGTTGCCGAAGGCCAGATCTCCGAATACATCCAGTTCATAAAGCCGCCACAACGCGCTTTGTTGGCACGCGCGTATTCAATCTCCGCGCGGAGCGCTTCGGCGTGTACCGTCATACCCTTTGCGATGAATTGACGGGCATTTTCGCTCTCGCCGTACAGCGTGCTCGCGTAATAGTTTTCACGCTTTGCAAACGTCATCAAGATAGACGCGTAAGGGTTATCCATCAAGCGATCGTCCCAGTACTCGTTCATCGGCCAGAGTTTGTCCTCAGGGAAAATCTTTGACAGGCTTTCGAGGGAGCACGGGCCCATAATCGCGCACTCGGAAATGAACGGAACGTCCGTGCCGCTCACACACTCGCGATAGTTTTCAATACCGGCGGAAAGCACCGCCTCAAAGCTGCCTGCGTGCGATTCGCCCGACGTTTTGTCGTTGCCGATGTCGGTGAGCGCACAGGGGCTCTGACGGGCGTAGGGACGGCTGTCGTCGAGGTTCATCACCAAGCCGCGCAGCACTACGTCTACGAAATAGTCGCCGTGGCAAATCTGCAAGCCGTACGTACCCGTTTTTTCGTTGCCACCGCACCAATATACAATGGACGGGTGATTACGCAAACGCTTGACCTGATACACCACTTCCTTTTTCATATTCTCGACAAACGCAGGATCGTCCTCGGGAATATCCGCGCAGGCAAGCATCAAATCTTGCCAAACAAGCAAGCCTTTTTTGTCGCAAAGATCGTAGAATACGTCCTTTTCGTACAAACCGCCGCCCCACACGCGGAGCATATTAAAATTGCCTCTTACCGCTTGATCGGTAAGACGATCGTATTTTTCGTCCGTGATCGCGCCAATAAAACACTCCGCAGGCACCCAGTTCGAGCCTTTGATGAATATTTCCTTGCCGTTGATCAGGATTCTATATCCCATCGTTTGTGCGTCCACGGGCTTTTGTTCAAGCGCAACCGTTCTGAACGCCAAATTGCCCTCGCGCATATCCACCACTTTGCCGCCGCGGATAAGCTCTACCTTATACGCATACAAGGGGTGCTCGCCATAGCCCATAGGCCACCACAACTGCGGATCATCCACGCACATATTCACAAAATTCTTTTTGCCTACGATCTTATGCTCGCACACTTTGCTGTTCGTTGCCGAAATCGGTTCGTTCGGGCGGAACGCTACCGTGTAGCGCAAAATATCGTTTTCACACTCCTTGTTGTGTTCCTTAATCGGTTTGCCGTTGAAATCGACCTGCGGACGGATGCTGTAATTGAGCTCCGCAAACAAGGACACGTTGCCGTCGTTGTACGTTTTGTACCAAACGTCCACCATACGGTTTTCCTTAACGCCCTTGATACGGACGTCCCCCCAAATGCCATAGCCGGGCATATCGGGCGCCCAGTCCCACCCGAAATGGCATTGTGCCTTGCGGATGAACAGACGTTTCACGTTGAACGTGCCAAAATATCCCCGATCGTCGATTTCTTCCATTTTCTTCGTCGTCGAAAGGAGCTTTACACGCAGAATATTTGTACCCGTTTTCACGAGATTTTTGACAGAATAAACGTATTGCAAGAACATATTGTCGGTGTTGCCCAGCAGCGTATCGTTGAGATAGATCTCCGCGAACGTGTCGATACCGTCAAATTCGAGCAATATCTCTTCCGAAGAAAGAATTTCTTCGGGCAAAACAAATTCGTTCTCATACACGAAATCGCTGTCTGCAATCCAGCGCAAATCGCGATGATTCAGCCCGTAATACGGGTCTTTGATGATACCATTATGATAAAAATCCAAGGTGACGTCCCCCGGCACGCTCGCCGCGAGTTTCTTGCCCTGATATTCAAAAGTCCAATTATTTTTTAACGTTAAAACTTGATTCATACAAACTAAAAATCCTTTTTCGCTCTTATAACAAAATTATAGCACAAAAAAATGTATTTGTAAACGGGGAAGGCATTTTATCCGATACCCCTATTAAAATTTAGGGGCGGAGTTTTCGCTCCGCCCCAACCGTCGCAAATCAACTAAAATTCTTTATTCGAAATGCTTTTTGCGTAAATTGCTTTACGCGAGTGCCTTATTTACGAGTTCTCAACGGCGTCGTTACCGCTGGACATATTTGCAAAGTATATCGTGATAGGCGCGCCGTCCTGTACGCAACAACCAACCTTAATTGTCGTTGCGTTCGTGTAATACCACTTCATCGTATATACCGTATTTGCCTTAAATCCAGTAGTAACAAGATTTCCGTCTGCGTCATATGCCGCAACGTTAAATCCCGTATCTGCCGCAGAAGCAACAGGCGTACCATCGTTTTTAAGATAACCGCCTGCCGCACCATTTCCGTCCGCAAAGGTCACCCACGAGAAGAACGCATACGTAGCGTCAGCGGGAATATCTCTGGAAAGTGAGATCTGAACGCTTGCATAGTCTTCATCCGCATCCTTATAGATAAGCAATGCCTGTCTTTCCATAGTATAACCAAGGTTCGTACCTGCCGACCACATACTTTCGCGGTTGTCCTGTTCTACCGCGTAAACGGTCGTACCTTCCGCATAGCCGAGTGCCGTCACGTCACCAGTATACGCAGGGACTTCAGTAGAACCATTAATCTGCGCGCCGTTCAACAAGTACTTGTACGCTCTTTCAAACTTAACACCCGTAGGAAGATCGGTAAGTGCCGTAGCCGAATCAGGGCTCTCCGATTTAGCGATAAGCTGATAACTTGCCGCCTTAATAGAAACGTTCTCATACGTCTCGCCAGCCTCTACGTAAGCGCCTAACAAGCTTGCAACGTTGAGACCAGTTGCGTTGATGGTAATATTCTTATATGTGTTCTTATCGTTATTATTAATGAACAAGAAAGACGTACGACCTGCAAGGCTAGCATTATTGTAGTAATATTGGGATACTGTCATCGTAACGTCGGATACTTCTACGTTGTATGCGCTATACCCAAGAACCGCGGTATACAAACCCCACTGGTCGGTGTTGTTCAAGCCCGTACCACCACCGTTGCTACCTGCCGTGTTCTTTTTGTAGCCCGGCGCGCCGGCACCGTAGAACAGAACGTTTTTAAAGTTTACGTTCTTAATTACTGCACCCTCAACTGCACCGAAGATACCGCCTTCGCCGACCATTATGTTGGAAACCGTCTTGCCGTTACCGTCGAAAACGCCCTTAAATCTTGCATTCGTCCAAGCATAGCCTGCTGCAAACTCAATGCCACTTGCATCAATATTGTCCGCAAGCATGTAATAGCCCTGTACATGTGCGCCATCTACAGCACCATTACCGATGTTATGATTAACACCGTCAACAGCGACAACCTTACCACCAACACCGATTGCCTGCAATTCTGCTGCCGTAGAAATGTAGGTTACCGCAATTACGTTGCTGAACGAAATCACTTTTTCCGCAGAGCTAAATATAACCTTTGCCTGATAGCTGTCAAGAGTTGCAGGATCAACCGTTACGGTTGCTTTGCCTTCTTCGTTAACCGTGTATTCCACAGCTTCGCCGCCGTTGATCGACATCGACCAAACGTCACCTACCTTAAAGCTTTCGCTTGCCAAGGTAACCTGTTTGTCTGCGTTCGTTTTATATTCGTTCAAATCGAATACTTTTTCAGGCGCCGTAACAATTTCCAAATCACCGAAATAGAACTTGCCGTCTTCTACCTTCCAGCTGCCGCCCATTGCGGAAACGATTGCGCTGTGCGTTTCGTCTGCAAGCAAGCCTTCAACCGTTGCGAACTTCGCACCCGTATCGCCGCCAGCGGTGTTGAAGTGGTAAGTCGCCGTTGCGCCCAACCCTTGTGTTGCGTCAAATGCCGTCTTCGTCATCGGGAGATAATCTCTGTCAATGATGTAGATGTTTTCCGATACGTTGTAGGTAGAGCTTGCAAGGTATACGTATTCTACGCCCGTGAAATCGCAATCGGTTACGTTGATAACGATGTTGGTCAACTTTGTCTTACCTTGTTGCGTGAAGAGTTTCGTCGGTTCGCTCGTACCCGTACCGCTTGCAATCGATTTGAGTTGTACGTAAACATTTTCAATCGTACCGCCGCGTCCGCCGCGTTCTACCAAGCCGCACTGTCCGCCAACTTCCAAGCCCGTGAAGGCAACGTCTTTCATAACGCCGTCAACGCCCATGGTGATAATAAAGCCTTGATACGTACCGCCGTCGCCGATCGTCATGCCTTTAATTTCGTGCCCTTTACCGTCGAATACGCCGCGGAAGCCTGCTCTTTCACCTGCGCCCCAGTCTTCTTCGATAATCATATCCGCTTTATCGCCGTACTGCTCTCTCAACGTCTTGCAGTAGTTCGAGTCGCTAATCGTGCCCCAAATGGAAGGAATAACCGCCGCATATTTCAGGATAGGCGTCCAAGTCTTGTTGTATTCGATATCGTCGCCGAGTACGAAGTAGCCCGAAAGCACCGCTTTCTTCTGTTCTTCAACGCAAATCCCTGCCGAAACCGAGTTATCTGCCGCAATCGTCTGCCATTGATCGAGCTCTTCCACGCTGTTGATGATCATCGTGTAAACGCTGATATGCATTTCGTATTTCGCTGCGTCCGTTTCAACCGTCATCAAAACGTCGTCGCCAAGGTCGGACATCTTCGAAGGCATACTGCCTACCGTAAGCGTCGCGCCGTCAAGCGAACCGATACCGTTTGCCGCGTCATATACTACGTGCGAACCAACCGAAACCTTTGCAACCGTGCCTTCCATATTCGTAGGCAATTCAATCTTGTCGTTGTTATGCACTTCCACCGTCGTCGTGTAATCCAAAGCAACGATCTTGGGAGCGGTTGTAAACGTCATTTCCGCAACTTTGCTACCATCCAAAAGGGAAGTTGCAACAACCGTGAATTCCGTGCCGCTGGCTACGTCTTCCGATACCGATACGGTAGTACCGTTCAGCGCTACGCCGTCAACCGCTTCTTTCAAGGTGAGTGCAACGTACGCCTTGTTCAGGTTCGTCGAAATCGTCACGGAAGTGCCTGCGTTAACCTTCGTTTCTGCGTTGGTAATCGCAATCTCACCATTGTACATATCGACAACCGACGCAGGAAGAACCGCCTGATCCATAACCGTCCAGAAATCGTTATCCCAAGCCTTTACAACCACGCCGTGCGTTTCATCTGCAAAGAGTGCTGCCATATTGCTGAACGAACCTGCAACGTCGGTTGCCTCTTCATATGCAAAGAAGATCGTAGCTTGTTTTTCATCCCAAGAACCGTTTGCGTCTGTACCTGCCGTCCATTCGGATCTCGAAAGGGGTACGTTGTCCGCGCCTACTACGTAGATACCGTTTGCTCTGTCTTCACCGCAGCTTACCACAAACGCGTAATTAAGGCTTGCAAAATCTACCTTCGACAAATCTACAACGATGTTATCGTAATTTCTTTCGCCACCGCTACCGCTGTCTCTGGTAATAACAACCGAATAGCTGCCGTTGTTCAAACCGCTTTCCATCGCTGCTACTTCTACAAAGATGTTTTCGTACGAACCGTTACCTCTGTTCGCCACCAAGCCTGCGCCTGCACCGATTTTTGCGTTCGTAAACGCGATGTCCTTGAACATACCGTCCACGCCCATCGTGACAACGAAACCGCTAAATTCGCCGCTCGTTTCCAAACCGTTGATGTAGTGTCCGTCACCGTCAAACGTACCTTGGAAACCGCCCTGTCTGCCTGCGCCCCAGTCTTCCTGGAATGCACCAGCGATCAGCTGACCCTCGCTTGCCGTCGCACTAGCTGCAAACTGCGCAGGATCTTTCCACATCGACTGATTGTTATAGCACAAGCCCCACAAGTCACCGAACGCCTTGTAAGTTTTCCAAGTCTTGTTATATTCGATATTGTCGCCCAAGATAAAGTAGCCGCTATACGTCATACCTTTCTGTTCTGCGACACAAAGACCTGCGTCTATTGCGTTTTGTGCAGCAACTTCCTGCCACTGATCGAGCTCTTCCACGCTATTGATGATCATCGTATAAACGTCTACGTTTACCGTATAGAACGCCGTATCCGTTTCGATCGTCATCGTCTTGCCTTCGCCGAGATCAGCCGCTTTTACAGGTCTTGCCGCCAAAGCGATCGAGCCAACCGCCGTCGCGCCGCTAAACACCGTCAAATCGCCGATCTTGATTTCTTTAATTTCTTCCTTGATATCCTCTGCAAGTGCACTGATATCCATCGCATCGGTAATCGCTTCGACAGAAATCGTCTTACCTTCGATCGCAACCTGATTCTTCGCAACGGAAACATTCAAGCTAATCGTAAAGCTTTCACCCTGATACGACGTCGTACCCGTGATCGTGCCTTCACCTGCTTTGAGTGCCGTGATAACGCCGTCTGCAACCGAAATTACGTCAGACTCCGTTGCCCACACTACGTCAAGCACGTCTTCTTGAGGTTCACCGTTCTTAACGCCTACTACGTCGCCGATGGTAAGCGTTGCATTCGATACCAACATAAGACTCGTCTGATATGCATTGTCTTTCATAGAGATCTTATCGTTCGTAAGCGTACAGCTATATTCGTTTGCCATAACGGTCACGTTGATCGCTTTCGATACTTCGTATCCACGCACAACAGTCGTCACTTTATAGATAGCCGTACCCGTCGCAAGCGACGTAAAGCTAGCCACCGCGCCGTCTGTCGAAATCTCTACTACGTCGTCGCCGCTAACCTTTGTCCACGTGTACGTCAAGCCGAGTTCTTCGGTGTCGAGGTCCTCGCCGTTAAATACTATGTATGCTTCCACCGATTCGTCTTCGCCTTCGTAAATTTTTACTTCTTCAAGGTCGAATTCGATTTCGTGCATATAGGGGGTAGGCGTCACTTCCAATGCGTGCGTTGCACTTACGCTGCCAACCGCTGCCGTAATAGTAACATTACCAGCTTTCTTTGCCGTGACAACACCGTCTTGGTCTACCGTCGCAATCGCTTCGTCGGAAGAAGACCATTCTACAATCGCTTCGTCTTCCGCGCCCATTACAACGGCTATCAACGTCGTCGTTTCAAATTCGGCAACCGTTGCCGCACCGTTGATCGTCACAGTAAGTTCGGGCGGAGTTTCAACGGAACTGCTTTCGCTTTCGCCAACCGATTCGCTTTCGCCAACGGATTCGCTTTCGCCAACGGATTCGCTGCCATCAACGGATTCGCTGCTACCAACGGATTCGCTTTGCGAGCTGCTGCTCTGCGCGCCATTACCGCCGCCTTTTTTACCGCAGGACGCAAGTGCGCTGGTAAAAGTAAGCGATGCGATAATCGACAAAATAAGTAATTTGGTTTTATTTTTCATACATTTCCTCCTTGTATGTTTTCTTTCCATAAGTTGTTTTTTTGGGGGCGTGATTTTAGGGCACGCCCCACCTTTCCTTTACGTTTTATCTTTTTAGAGTCCCCACTTGGTGAACCAGTTCTGCATCGCAGTACCTTCGCCTTCGTGATGCTGTTTGAACCCGATCGTATTGCAATCTTCCATAAATTTGAACTGCAGATCGTATTTATCCGAAGGCGTTAAATAACCGGTATAATATTCACAAATCAGATAACGGGCAAAGATCGTTTCTGCTGTGATATGTTTCCACAACGCTTGATAAAGTTCGGGATCAGACGTTTCGTACTTCTTAATAGCCTGGAACGCTTGGTCACAAAGTTTCAACCAGCCCTGCAACGTCTGATAAGGCCAATATTCCGGATTTTCGGAAACCGTACGTCTTTGCGAATAGAAGACAGCAGGATATTCTACCTGCAACCATTCCATATGCGCAACCAACTGGTTGTAGAATTTTCTCATATAAGGTTCTGCTTCACGGAAATAATTCTTAAACCATTTATCCGTCAACACGCCTGCGTCAAGGTTTACTTCGTTAGAGAGCGTATACGTCAAATACGTTCTGAGCGAACCAAAGCCCGTGTACATTTCGTTTTCTCTCGCACCTTGGTTGAACAGGAACGTGCCGCCTGCCGCTTTCAAGAATCGAAGCGTATCGGGAATAGCGTCGTAGGAATTATAAGGCATAACGTATTCTATGAAGTTCGTATCGTAGATCCAGCAATACAAACGATCGGTAAGCAAGCCCCACTTTTCAAACGTTTCTCTATCCTTTTTGTTTTCATGATGATAGAACGATTCTTCGTACGTTGCGTCGATAGGTGCAAAGAAACAGCCAACGTTTTCGTTACATTCCAAACCGTTTTCGTACGTTCTGTTGAAAGGAAGTTCGATGATCTCGCCGTTGTATTCCAAAATATTCGTCTTGCTACCGTCATCATTTTCAACGTATTGCAAGGAAGGAACGGTGTAATCACCATCCGTACCAAATACGGGCGCATTTTGTACTTCACGGTATGCGAAGAACAACACCGTCACGTCACGTTTTTCCGTACCGGCTTCGTCTGCCTGACGTTGCAATTCCGCCTGAATCAACGTATCCAAGTCGTTTACGAAGAACATATACGTCGCTGCCAACGAATCGTTAAACGAGTTTTGAATTGCCTTACACGTATCGCAAACACAGTTGCCGTATACGTCTTGTCTGGTGAACGTAATGGATACTGCCGTTTGATCTTCGTTAAGCGTTTTCATAACCCCTTCGTACGCCAACTGAATCATCGCATCGTACTCCGCTTTATTACCGTGTGCCGTGTAGCAAAGCTGAATAGGCATCGCAGACGCTTCGTGCGCAAACCAATCGGGATGCGCCTCAAAATTGGAAACAGGAATATACGTCAACGAGTTATGACAGAATTCGCCAGGTCTTGAAAACGCAAAGTTTTGCACGTGCGTCATCGGAGACGCCAACGATTGCGACGAACCCATATACCCGCTCTGCCATACCAAGTCAAAGTCGGGCTTTTCCACGATATTCATATCGGGTATCGTCGAACCGTCTTTCGTATATACAATCGTGTCCGCGGCATACCATTCGTAGCCGATTACCTGTTTCAAGAACGCCTGGACAACCTTTTGATAACCGTAAATAGAGTTGACCTTCATAAATACGGAATCACCCATCGTTTGAATCATAAAACCGCTGTACGCCAAATCAACGTCCGTTCTCCATTGAACGCTCGCTTCTTGTTCCAACGCTTCGTGCGATAAGACGATATATTTAGACTCGGGCGTGAAAACGATCTCACGGTTTGCCATGGTCTGTTCGTCGATCATCAAGTCTTGATCTACGTCGTAGAATACGGGCACGTTTGCGCCAGTCGCGCTCGCTAATTGCGCACGAAGCAAGGAAATCCCTTCCAGCGCTCTACTGTCGTTCGTACCGGCAATGATTATGTAGTCCGTCACACCGTCCTTGATAAACACTCTATCCGACGGGGTAACTGTTCTGTCGTGCAAAACAAGCTCGTCATCAACGTAATGTTCATAATCGTCCGCGAAGTTTCCGCCTTCAATATACTCGCGATCGCTCTCGCTTCCGCCGTCGGATTCGCTGCTACCAATAGATTCACTGCTACCAGGAGCTTCACCGGACGGAGTAGAAGAATTTTCGGGGGCGCCGCCTTTTTCACCGCAAGCAGCCAACGCCGTTGCGCCCAATAAAGTAGCTAATAAAACCGCTAAAATTTTCTTTTTCATTTTTTCGCCTCCTTATTCTTCAACCGTCACGGTGTATTCCACCGTTCTCTGGTTGCCTGCACCGTCGTATACAACGTTGATAAAGGTATATTCCCCTACGTTATTAAACGTAAACGTATATTTGTAATACTTGATCTCGCCGAAGTCCGTCACCTTGTAATCCGTACCGAACATAGTCGCTCTGCCGTAAGGATTGCGCACGTATCTAACAACCTTCATCTCTTTAATCGAAGAGTAATCGTCCGCAATGTAAATTTCAGGAAGTTCAACCGTTTCGCCCACTTTCGCCGTAGCCGACCACGTCGTAGCAACAGTCGCCGTCGGTGCTTTTTCGTCGAATACGTTGATCGTATGGCTGATCTCACCAACAGCATTCGTGTAATCTACCGCTTTGTATATTACTTTATATTGACCGTAGTCCGTGAGTTTGATATCGTAGTATTTATCTGCGGGTACGTTATCCAACAGCAAACCGTTTACGTCTGCGACCAATTCACCCGAAGGAGTTCTTACCGACACCACCGCCGATACGTCCGCATCAAGCGAGTCGCTTGCGTATGCAGGCGCAATGCTGTAAATATCGTTCTGGCTGTGTATACCGCCGTATTCGCCAACGATTGCAACTCTAGGTTCCGTTCTGTCCGTCGTCGCCGTATTAATAATGTGATTATCGATACGCTTTACGTAATACTGCGAGCCTGCTGCCGCATCCGTCGTTTCTACACTGATGTACACTCTACCGGAAGGGAAACCGTTGAAATCGTTGCCTTGGTCGTCTTTTGCAACAACCGCAGAAGCTTTATCGATTTTAAATTCGCCGCGCACGTAGGAGAACGTAAATTCGTCCATAGCGTCACCGTTTGCGTCTTTACCAAAGTTGAAACCTTTTATCAACTCACGGTTCAAATTACCAAAGTATGCTCTTGCATAACCGTTCTCTTGATTTTCAAGGTTCAAGGTTACGGAAATGTTGTCGTTCGCATAATCCGTAAACGTTACCTTCATCGTGCCAAAATGGCTCTTGTTTTGGGAGCCTTTGATAAGCAACGAAACGTTTTCCGCAACAAATGCGTTTGCATACGTCCATTTTGCGTTGCCGTTAGCTACCGTTTCTACCAACAAACCGTCTCTCGTTCTGGTTGCCGTGAAATTGTCGCCAGCGAACATCTTTTCAATGTACAACAACGTTCTATTGTTCACGACCACAAAAGGTTCTACCACGGGGAGAACTTCTATCAATTCCGCGTCGCCCGCAACAAATTTCAACGTAATCGTGTCGCTACCCTCTGCAACAACGGGAACGAACGTTTCGCCTACTTTATATTGCGTTTCGCCGTTTGCGTCCACCAAAATCATATCCGCAATCATTACTACCTTCTCACCCGACGAATAATCGTTTGCTTTAACGGTAGGCACCGAATAAGAAAGAGTCGAAATAAGATATTTGGGAAGAAGAGGTTCGTCTACGAAAATGGGAAGTGTTCCGGCTTCAACGGTTACCGTATACGTCTGAACGGATTCCGAACCTGCGTAATCTTTTACCGTATATTCCACCGTCCACTCGCCTGCGACTTCGGGAACGAACGAACCTTTCGTTGCGTCCAACGTCGTATCGCCGCAAGATGCCGTCACCGTCACACTCGTATCGCCGCTACCGCCCGTCACTTCGTAGGGAGCAATCGTTATCGTTTCACCGCAAAGACCGTTGAGATCTGCCTCCGCCGTGTCAACAGCAATCGCCAAAGGATTTTCTAATTTCGCAACGGCATTGACCCAGTAAATCTTTTCAGCCACGTTGCCCATATTGTCTCTCGCTGTGTAGACAATCGCATACGTACCCGTCTTCTTTACTTCGAAAGTACCGTTTTTGATACGGCATTCCGATCTGTTGTCGCTGGTGTAATTGTGGTACACTTTCGTTTCCACTTTTACGTTCCCAGAATAAGAGTCATATGCGCTTGCAGCAGAAACGGGATAATTCGCACCCTTTACTGCCGTAGGAATCATCGTGTAGCTACCGTCCTGTTCAAGAACGTATTTTTCGTCCACGTCCACCGTGATTTCGGGTGCGTCCGTTTCCACAAAATAGTTTTCATCGGTAAAATCGTACCCGAACACGCTGGTAATACAGATGTTCGCCGCTTCGCCCGAAACGTCGAGTGCCTGTACGGACAAGAATACCTTATTGCTAGGGAAACCCTTCCACGTAGGTTCATCTGCGTGATATTCCCCATCGTCAAGGTCGCCAACCCACAAATTGTTTACGAACGTACGTACGTTCGCTTTATCATAACCAATCTTAAAAGGGCATTGGTCAGCTGTCGTCGACCAATACGTATAGCCGCCCGGATACTGAGAACCGTACGCGCCGTTACACGAATAGAACGAAACGTTGTGCGCGTATCTACCGCAGATACCTTCGTCTGTCTCAGCAATATTGTTATATTTTAATGAGTTTCCGTCCATCCCTGCGAGAACCTGATTCGGACCGGCACTCGTCCAATAACTACCGAACATCTGGTTATTCGTAGTACTTCTGTGACCACGAATCGTCAACGTCTGCGTAGGATCGGTTGCATCCGTCAGCGTAAATACGAGCTTATCAAATTCGTAAGTGCCGACGTTTTCAGGATTAATAAACCCACTGACTAACGTATCCGTTGCACTAAAATTATTCAAATCAATAATTTCGTTAAAGGTCAACGCATCGCCTTTTGCAAGCTTTACCAAAAGTCCGGACGCAGCCCCTACCGTACCGTATTCAATCGAACTCTTCGTGTTGCCAACGCTCCACAGCTTATCGGCAACCAAAAAAGTTTCTTCGTCGGTATACGAGATAGAGTTATCGTCTTTCGCCTCATAAATCAAGGTATACTGACCAGGCTGCGCCAAGCGGAATTCACCGCTTTGTACCATTTTCGTATCACCGTTGGGATACTTCAGTTTAATAACCGCATCATAGGTATTGCCATTGATCGACAAATTACGTTCGGGGATAACAATCGTATCGTCACGGCAATATTCCGTTTCAAGATTGATTTCTTCCCACGTCAGCGTATCTGCCGCTTTACCAGACATAATTGCACTGGTGACAGGGGCCGCAATAACACCCACTGCTGCAATACACATGGAGGCGATAAGAAACTTCTTCATCTTTTTCATCTTATTTTTCTCCTTAATTTATTATCTGTTCTATTAAATTTACCCTTTAATGCCGCCAACCGTAAGGTTACCCAGCAAGCGTTTTTGGAAACATGCAAAGATGATCGTTACAGGAACAGCCGTAAGTACCGCAGCTGCCATTCTCGACGGGGTATAAACCATGTCGAAAATACCCATTGACGTGCTCGGACCGCCGCCGGCAACGCTCATCAACGCATTCAAGCCCATAGCAACCGTAGGGAAACTAGGCATATAAATCATCGGCGCTTGATAATCGTTCCAAAAAGAGATAAACTGAATCAAAAATACGGTAAAGAAGGTATTTTTGATAAGCGGCAACGCAATTTTGAAGAAAATCTGGAAATTGTTTGCGCCGTCAATTTTTGCCGCTTCCGCATAAGACGTAGGGAACGCCTTACATACTTCGTAATACATAAGGAAGTACAAACCGAGGAAGTTCGCCTTCATAATCCACAAGGTATAAATTTTGTCGAGCATTCCCAGCTCATTAACAATATTAAGTTCCGAAGGGCCACTACCAACGATGGGAATCATCATAACGAGGATAACCGTCGTATGCATAATGCGCGAAAATCTATAATGGAAGCGCGCGCACGCGTAAGCCGCAATCAAAGGCACGACCGCCGCCGCCAATCCGCAACCGCCTGCATACAGGAAACTGTTCAAATACATACGGGGCAACCCAACGATGTGTTGAGGCGAAACTTCGTACGAGAATACCTTAAACGCATACTTATACGTGTAGAAAGGCAAGCCCATCGTACCCATTTCCGCTCTAATCCCTTGGAATTTTGTCAACAGGGAATTCAAATCGGATATTTGCTGTTCTGCAGCCCCCAAAGGTTGGTCAAAGCTCTTATACAACAAAAACTTTTCATTGTAAAGCTCCATATTGCCTGCGGCACGCGCTTCTTTCGCCGCGGCAAGCGCCTCTTCAGCCAACTCTTTCAGGTTTGCCATTTCCACCGTATATCTGGCAATTTCACTTTTGAGCATTTCTTCATAACCAGAATAGCTGTTAAACAAATTCTTGGGACGCCATGCAAAAAAGTCCATATTGATTTTAAAAGACGTACAAAGTCCCCAAGCCAACAGGAAGAAGAAGGACGCCACCCACAGCAATAACACGACGAGCAAAGCAATGGTCAAAGGAGAATACGCTTCTTTTTTTTCTTTTATTTTCGTAGCCATAATTCCCCTCCTTACTCTTCACTCGGTCCGAATTTCTCGGTCGCCCATCTCAGCGTAAACGCAAGCGGAATGGTAATAATCGTCAATACGATACCAAACGCTGCATATCTGCGCAACGCAGGCACACCGTCGCTCTTAATCAAGTCGGCTGATAATTGTTTTACCGTCACGAAGAAGTAATAGCCTACGCTCTTAAACTCAGGGATTGATTTCCCTTGATACAAGTCGTACGCACCGAATTGATTGGTGAACAACCCTGCAATACCCGTCACCAAGAAGACGGAAAGGGTAGAGAACGTATTCGGCATTACGATATACCAAAACTCCTTAAACCCGATTGCACCGTCCAAATGTGCCGATTCGATAATTTCCACGGGAATCGCCGACATCTTGTTGGAATACATCAAAACGTTTGCCCCGAAACTGATCCATATACAATAGAACATCATCATCGGAAAGGCTGTTTTTGCAAAAATTTCATCCGCGAACAAGTCTCCGATGCTAGGGATAAGCGCAGGAACGTACGACGTGATAAACCAACGGAAGATCAACGCAACAACAACGCCTGAAATAATACCCGGCAAAAAGAGAATAACGCGGAACGCACTCCACCCGAAATGTTTTTTATAAATATAGTATGCAAACAACAAACCGAGCGGCGTACTAATCAACGTGGTAATGAAATACCCTCGTATGGTCACGCTGAGGAAGCCTCTAAATTCCGCCCCAGCCATAAACTTAAATACCCATTTGAAGTTATCCAAATTAATCTTACCCGTTTCCGCAGACTTAAACGACATAATGATCGAGTTAAAGTTTACGCCTATGTAAAAGACGCAGAACTGCAACACGGGCCAAGCCAAAAATACACAATAAAAGAACAAGTCCCCTTTATTGATTTTCGGCTTTGCTTTTTTCAAACTTGCAATATCCATAATTATTTTTCCTTATTGCCGAAGCCTTGCTAGATGCAAAGCCTCGGCATTGTCTTTATTTTTATACAAAAGCCTTAAAAAGGTTTACCCGTCAAATTAAACCATCAAGCTGGTCCATCTATATTCATACATTGCAACTAAGCCGTTAAAATACGTCGTCGCGCTAACGCCCTTCTTAAATTCGTTTACGGGAATTTGATAGGTTTTACCGCCGATATTTGCATCGAAGAGAGTCTTATAGTCAACCAACATCGTTTCATTCTTTTGGAAAAATTCGTTCTTCGAGAATACAGTCACAATATTCGCCTTACTCTGCATATCCAAAAGGGATCTGCCGTATGCGGACATCTGTGCCAACTGCGCATCATTCATCGTGTACTGTACAGCCTTCGTAGTGTCGGTGATAATAGAGAATTCTGCCAACGATTCGTCGGTGTATGCAAACTGAACGAAGTCTTTTGCAATTTTATAAACGTCGTCGGAAACCTGCGCGCCAATAAAGCAAAGCGAATTCATTACGTCCGTCAAGTTATACCCTTTACCGCCGTTTTTGATAGCGTCTGCTCTTGCTGCTGCGTCCGCTTCGTCAATACAAGGCAGAGGGAACCAAGCGTAGTTATCTTTCGGATTTTCTACACCACCCTGTTCTTGTGCCAAGAAAGAAGCCTTTGCTTCCATTGCCCACCAAGAACCATCGACCAACATTGCAGGACGTTCGGTAGAGTTAATTGCGTTGCCTTCTACGAACGCAATTTGTGCAGCCGTCTGCTCGTCTACGTCCAAGAAAGAGTTTGCCGTGTACCAGCCGTTATCCACGATCGTTTCCAAGAAGTCGAGCGCATAATATTTACCACGTTGCGCCGCAACTTTCCAGCCGTTCTCCTTCGCGTCGATTTCAACGTCGTCCAACGCGGTGATTTCAGGGCTACCGTCCACTTCTTCCGTCACCGAAATCAAGCTATCCAACGTTCCGTCGAACGTATAGTTCAAAATAGCTTGGCTCAAACTTTCGTTGCTCGCCGAAAGAGATTGCAAGAACCAGCCAAGGTAGCTGTGTCTGTGTTTACCCGACCAAGACATAGGCTTGTTCGTCGACGACAATACATCGCACAGCGCATAGAATTCCGCATACGTCGTAGGCAAACCGTCGTCTAACGTACCTTCGATACCGTCGGGACCGGGCGTGCGCGGATCTTCTAAATCAAGAACCGTACACAAAATAGGATTTTCTGCCAAATAGCTCTTGTCGTAATCCTTTGCAAAATACGCTTTTTGGCGATCAAACATTGCCTTATTATAAACGATACCTACGTAGCCTGCGTAATGCGGAACCCCGTAATATTTACCGTCTCTCATATAGTAGTCTTTCTGTTCTTCGGACATCTTGCTTTCCAGCGTCTTACCCGGTTCGTAAGGGTTTTCGCTAGTCAATACGTCCGTCATATCCTTAAACACGTTTTCTTTGACGAATTGATTGAACAAAACCTGTTCTTCAAACCATACGTCGTATTGTTCGCCTCTCGGTGCCAAAACCGACAACGTATCTTTCTTTTTCGTGTTCTTGAACGTAACACCGTCGTATTGTACGCCGTTTACCCAAATTTCGTCGCCTGCACGTTCTTTCTTATAACGTTCTTCCAACGCGTTGAGCCAGTCTTCACCATAACCGCCCGTAAAGCTGTACACGTTCAACGTATAAGGGTTTTGAGGGGTGTACTCAGTGCCTTCGCCACCACCGTTACTGCTCGTTTCCGAACTGTTTTCATTTTCGCCGCTGCTCGTTTCCGAGCTTACGCCGCCGCCCTGCGCAGAGCTGCTAGACGTGCCGCCGTTGCCGCCGTTGCCGCCGCCACCGCCACACGCTACCGTGCTGAACGCCATCATAAGTGCCATTGCACCAACTAAGAGTTTCTTGATTTTTTTCATAGCATTTTTCCTCTTCTTATATAATATTTTTTGTTTTCGATGTAAGAATTTTCGTTTGTCGTTCTCACGACAAACAGCCCCGCGGGGCTATCACAACGCCGATTTCATAAAAAGCTCGCCGTTATTTTCTGTTTTCGTAGTAGTTGCGGTACAACGTATTCAAGTTCCGCGCAGAAGGGAAGATAGACTGTGGGCTCAAAAAGTGCGAAAATTCAAACGTGATGCACTTTTCTACGTACCGCTCTGCGATCTGAATCTTTCTCCGCAATATGTCGAACGGAATCGGGAAGAACATTGAACGTACGTCACGTTCGAACGTTTCTACGTTCGCCCAAAGGCTGATGTTGTGTTCGTCCGTCACCTGCTTGATCGTTTTGAGATACTCCTCGTAATCGCACAGCCTTGTCGTACCGTCCTGGAAAGCGCAGATGTCGATTTCTTTACCGCAATCTTTCCAAATATTGTTCCATACGTCCGCCGTCAGCTCGGGCGACATCGGATCGGGGTACAGGTTTTGTCCACGGAAGAACGGACTGATGAACACCTTTTTGTCGGGAGTTCTGTCCTTGCACATCTTCGCAAGTCCACCCATCGTTTCCTTAATGTTGAAGATATTGCTGCCCGTTTCATGGGGGATATACCAGCCCTTAAACGCAGGCATATCCTTGTACCGCTCTAACACTTCGTCCATATAAATTTTGTTTTGTTTGAGCTCGTACAGGTAATCGCCGCAATTCCACGTCAGATCCTTGATGTACATACCCAAGAATACCTGCATATCCCGTTTTGCAGCCTCTTCCATAATGAATCCTGCAAAATCTTCCCCTTCTTCTTTCAACGTCGGGAAAATTTTGGAAGGATAGATACATTTGTCATAGAAAACGCCGCGCATTATGATAACCGTATCTATGCCCACCGCTTTCATATGATCGAGATCCGCAGCCCATTGTTCGTTCGTCCAGTTGGACGCCGGAATATCGTACGTGATCTCATCGATAAACGTTCCCGTGATCGGGTACTTTTTTATCATCGCCTACTCTCTCCTATCTTTATATTAGCACGCACACCGCGCCCAAAATAGGTCAAATTATACATAAAAACATTGTTTTTGTATAAAAAACCGATTTTTACTTGTTTCCGCCTGCCGTCGTTCGCGTTTGCATGCTATCGCTCGCGCAGTCGCCTCGCATTATGCATACACGCATACACACGCACAAAGAACGACAAAATAGCGGCACTCCACCCCTATTTTGGTGGACGTCTTTCCGCTTTGTGCTTATTGGTATCTTAATTATAACATACGTCCCATAAGAACTCAACTCGTTTTTTAGTAGAAACGCACCGTTTTTTGACCTATCCCCAAGGAAAACTCAAAATGGTTTTTTATTCCCTAATAAGGACATATGAAAACCTATTCAAAAAAGGATATTATTCAAGCTCCTTACCAGCGAGTTGCACTTTTTCCTATGAAAATTTTTCTTTATTATATCACAGAATTTAGCTCTTGTCATTACAGATAAATTGCAAAAATATGCTGTAAAATTGCAAGTTCTTGAAAATATCGGGTTTTTTGAGATTTTTTAACAGTTTTTTGTGAAAAAATCCGCTCTTTTTTTCTTCCATTTTTTTGTGAACATTGTTCAAAATTGCACGTCTTTTTGTGCGTTTTTTTACAAAGTAAAAAGCAAAATTGTCACATCGCAGATAGCACACGCTTTGTCGATATGCAAAACAGCTCGGTGATAGCGAACTTTTCGGGTGTGTTTTTCTTCTTCTCAATAATCTCATTTCGTTTGGCAATCAATATGGGTTATGACACAAAAAAAATCGGCGCACACACCCGTACACCGACCTTTTATTCCGTTTTTATCCTATTCACAATACCCTTGCAAAAACGTTGCCAAAAAATCCTCGTCCCCCTCGCCGCGTGCGCGTTTCAGCGCACCGTACACAACGGGGCGTCGGGGCAGAACGAGCGTGACTTTTTCACGGAGTTCCGCGCTCAAATACTCAACGAGCTCCTGCACGCGGCGGTTTAAGCCGCCAAACACCGTGATTTCGCAACGGGGTACACCGTAGCGACGGTAAATCCCCCACAGCAACGTTTCCAGCTCCGCCATACGCCGTTTTACAATCTCGATCGCAACCGCATCCCCCCGTTCGTACGCCTCGAACACAGTAGGCGCGAAAGACGCCACGTACGCTTTGCCACGCAGATATACCGTTTTTACAATCTCTTGCATCGGCATATCCGCCTTTTGCAATACCAACGGCGTGATCGCCGTTTTTGCGCCCCTGCCGTCCGTTTCGGAGAGCACTGCATTGAGCGCTTCGCGCCCGAAATCGTAGCCGCTGAACAGCGAATCGATCATATATCCTCCGCCGCCCACCAAAATATGTTCGCCGTCTTTACGCAGGTATCCGACGCCGCCCGTGCCCGTAATCACGATACACCCGTCGCCGTCATACGCCGAATCGAGCGCGATTTGCACGTCGCTACACACGTCCACGTCCCCTACCTTGTCCACGTTTTGGAGCGCGGCAATCAGTTCATCTTTACAACCTGCAAAGCTCAAACCCGACAGTCCCATACCCACGTCGATGCGTGACGCGTCCGCAGGAGTAAGCTCCGCCGTCAACGCACAGAGCAGGGCAATCATATTCTCTTTACCGACGTCGTTGGGGTTGGAGCTGCCGACGCGTTTTCGCGCCACGAGCACGCCCCGTTCGTCGGTGACGACCGCTTCCGTTTTCGTACCGCCGCCGTCCACGCCAAGATAGCACCTCATTTTTCGTACTCTCCTACGATGTCCACGATAGAACGTCCTTTAGCAAGCTCCGCTTTCGCTTTTTCCACGCCCATCCCCGTGAGCGTGTCGCAAATACGCGCCGCTCGGTCGAATAATTTGATATTCGTCGGCGCGACGTTTACCATCAGATTTTCGATGACTTTACCCGTACGCACCATCGCTACGGTCGAGAGCATATTCAGCACCATTTTATGCGCCGTTCCTGCTTTCAAACGGGTAGAACCCGTCAAAGCCTCCGCACCCGTGTCCGTGACAATCGTCACTTGTGCCATTTCGGAAATGCGATTTTCGGAATTGCCCGTAAGCGCGACGGTATGCGCGCCCTGCGCCTTTGCATAGCGGAGTGATTCGTAGATATATGCGGCGTCGCCCGAAACGGAAATACCCACCACCGTGTCCTTGTTCGATACACCGACGTTCTGCATATCCTTTGCGCCGTATTCGCCGCTGTCTTCCGCGCCTTCCGCCGCCTTAAATACCGCGTCGCGACCGCCTGCGATCACCCCAATCACCTGATCGTACGGAACGCCGAACGTCGGAGGACACTCGCTCGCATCCAACACACCCAAACGCCCCGACGTACCTGCGCCAACGTAGATAAGCCTGCCGCCCTTTTGAAAGCTGTCCACGACCAGCTCCACCGCGTTCGCGATCTGGGGCAGAGCCTTTTCCACAGCATACGCCACCGTCTTATCCTCGTTATTCATCGCCGTCACCGCTTCCAAAGCGGTCATTTTATCCAGCCCCATCGTATTGGGATTTCTTTGCTCCGTGTGTTTCATATTATCTCCTTATGATTTCAAACAGTTCCGTTTGATTGCTCTGCATATCAAAAGCAAAGTCCTTGCCCTCATATTCCGCGCCGCTCGAAAACGCCTTGATTACACACACAAAAGGCATCGTCAACAAGACACGTCCCCCGTCCTTTGCCGTCAACGCCACAAAACGCGCGTTCGCATAGACGATATTGCCGCCGCTATAAATATGCGTACCGACGGTCTGTAAATGCGCGCGCAGCTCGTCCGAAGAAAAACGCTCGTCGCTCTCTACGCGCTCACCGTTTTTCAATACTAAAGTATTGCCCTTACTCTTCGATTCTTGATCAGCGAGATAGAGCACTCCGTCATAGCGCGCCTGTACTTCGGCCGTCATAGCGCACGCCAAATACAAATCGTACGGTGCGCCCAAATACCCTAATTCTTCCAGCTGAGCAGATGTCGTCGCCGCAAAATAAGCGTTGGAACGCCCAAAATATGCCCGATCGTTCAATACGACCGCCAGTCTGCTCACCCCGTCAATTTTTGCATTGAACGCGACACGGTACGTATCTAACGCCCTTTTTACGAGTGTCATCATCGCAGGCGAATCGTACCAACCGCCCCACATATCAAACCACCAAAAGGCGTTTTTTGAACAGAGGACCTTACCAAAGGAACGGAGCATCACCCACAGGCTTTCCTGTTCAGTATCAGGTCCTTTGAACACGGGGGCACGGTGATACGCCACCGTCCGTTCGCCCGACATCAGCTCGGGGTTGGTGTCGGCGAGATATTTCGTTTTGCACGTACGCACGTCCGCCTCTAAAAACCAGAGTTTGCCTGCCTGCGCCGCACTCTCCATCGGTCCGTGATAGTACCAGTCCTTTGCCGTTTGGCGAGCGTCCGCATACGCGAACGGCGAAGCGAAAAAGTCGATGTTCTTATCTTGCAAGAGCAACGAGACGGCGTGGTGTCCGCGATCGCACGGAGTCTGCCCTACATACCCGTAAAACGTGCCTACCAACAGTTCACCGCGACACGCCTCCTTGGTAAACGCCGCAAACTCTTGTATCGTCCGCGCAAATCCGTCGTTATAAAAGCGCATATACTCGGCAAAATACCCCCCGTTCTCTCCGTCTGCAAACGGAGCACGATCGTGCGCACAAACGAGCTCACGCTGGGGCATAGGTATTTGTTCGAACGGTTTTCCGTACCTCTCTTCCAGCCATTTTCCGAACGCCGCTTTGGCAGGCAACGAATAATCGAGCGCACCCGTGCCCGTACACATCGCCAGCCACTCTTCCGTCTGCATCGCCGCGGGCTGTATCGCGATCACGTGCTCGGCAAACTCAAACGAGCGTACGTATTGACAAAGTTTCGTCAAAAACGTCTTTGCGTCCGTTTTCCATTTTTCGGAAAAAATCGATTGCATATACACGCCGCCGTCGCTATTCTCCGTCAACTCCTCAGGGTTTTCCTTGCGCCACCATTGCGGCGCGTTGAGATTGACGCGCAGCATAATATACGTTCGTCGCGTACCGTCCCCCACGATTTTGCGTACACTCTCGTACAAGGGCGCGAAATCGTATTGCTCGCGCGCTTTCCAAATATGATCGTTGAACGGACGTATTCCTGAAAATTCATTAATCGGGCAATCACCCATATATACGCAAGCGCAAAACAGCTCATACCCAGCTTTTTGAAAGCCTGCGTAATCGGCATTGTCTTCCAAATAGCTCATATACGCCGCAGGCACAATACGCTCGCCGTTTACGTCGAGCATCAAATTGCCTTGTTCTTTGACGATCTTTGCCTGCATATACTTCTCTCCATACGTTTTACGCGATTTTACTGCATATTTCATAGTATAACATATATACACCTTGTTGTCAACTACTAAAAAATTGCAAAAAAGTGCTCTAAAATTGCAAAATTTGTATTTTTAATTTCTTCGTTCGCTTTTTTTACTTGTCTTTTTTTCTTTTTCAAAAATGCGCTTTATTTTCCTTTATAAAGGAAAAATGGCTTTTTTTACCAAATTCACCCCCGTTTTCGTTTGCATTTTTTACGATTTTTTTTGCCGTTTTTGCGTTTTTTCTCCAAGTCAATTTTTTCCTTCCAAAATTTTCTGTTCTCAAAAATTTCAAAAAAATGTATTGACAATTGTTTTTTTCAATGTTATAATGAACGTATGGAAAGCAAAACCAACGACAAAATTTATCCCTACGTCGGGCATATTTCCGAAACTGAAGGTCCGAAAGTCAGCACCTTCGAGCAAGGCTCGCCGTGGAAAAATGCGAACACCTCGTTCTACTGGGTAAACTTTGAGTATCCCCTGTATCACGCGCAAACGCATTGGGAAGTGGCGATCGTGCTCAACGACCAGATCTTACACCGCATCAACGGCAAAGAAAAGATGATGACGGCTGGTATGGCGTGCATTATCGGGCCACAGGACAAACACGCCTTTTTCTATCCCGATCGCGTAAAAAATCAATATCAAGCGATCTGTATCGTCGCGCAAGATGATTACGTACGCAAACTTCTGGATATGTATTCTCCCACGATGTATGACGAGATTTGCTATGCACCGCAGCCCCTTTATTTCACCCTGTCCCCTAACTCGCTGGAAAAATTCACGAATATGTTCTTGGACATCCAAACGTTGAAGGACCAGAGTACCCCCTACACCGAACAACAATGCAACATCATCTTTTCGACGATTTTGCTGAAATTCATTGAACAATGGCAAAAAGGGCAGAACATTCCGTCCGTCTTAAAGCCGCTCATCCAACAGCTGAACAATCCGCTGATCACCAGCGAACAGATTAAGGAAGCACAACAGGCGCTGCCGTATAGCTATCCACAGCTGACGCGTATTTTCAAAAAGCATATGCATTGTACGATCACACAGTACGTCAACAGTACGAAATTGCAATACGCAAAAGACCTGCTTTCGCTCACCGATATGACGCTTATGGAGATCACGAACGAGCTAAATTTTGAATCCCCTAGTCACTTCCACTCACTGTTCAAAAAGTATTTTAATATCACGCCTGCGGAGTTTAGAAAGAACAATTCCGTACTGCACCAGGACAGCGAATAACGGCTTATACACAGACAAAAAACGCCGTCACCCCCTATACGGGTCGTGACGACGTTCTTTTTTTATTTTCTGCGCTTACGGTATTGCAGGGGCGTGCTCCCCGTGATCTTCTTAAACCGCTGGATAAAATTGTTATAATCGGTAAAGCCCGTGCGCTCAGCAACAGCCGTCACCGACAGCTCCGTAGTGGAAAGTAGCTGCTTTGCACGCGCGATTTTTCGCTCTAAAACGTACTGTTTTACAGGCGCATGAAAACTCTCGCGGAATACTGCATACAGCTGTTGGCGATTCAAAAAGAAATTTTTGCACAGATCTTCCGCAGTCAACGGCTCGTGCAAGTTCTCGTCGATAAATTTTTTCAGCCGCTCCACCAGCTCGTTTTCTTTGAGCAAAATCGCGTCCGAGAGCCAAAATTGCAAAATACAAGACTGCAAAATCTCACACGTTGCCGCCACCTGCTTTTCGGTGAGTATGGTCAGCTGGTCATATGCCCTTTGCAGCGCGTCCGCGTCCATACCGTTCTCGGCGGCATACGCACGTACGTCCTTTGTCCTGCCTTCGATACGGTATTCGCCGAACAGGATATACCCTATAATCGTCTTCTCAAAACGGATGGGCGTGATCGTTTCCCGTATGCCGGCGTGGCAGAGATAGGAAAACGTGCGGTTGGTCTTTTTGCACAGCGCGCACGATTCCTCGTCCGATTGACGGCATTTTTCCACGCGCTCGGGCGATTGTCGTATCATACGGCAAAAATCGGTGAGATACCCCTCGGGCGGATAGGACACCAAAAACTGAAAATCCTGATCAAAAACGCTGACGGGCGATTTTAACAGCTCGTACACGTTCTTCAACACTTTCTCGATTTTTTCTTTGTTGTATTTAATATCCATACCCCTATTTTATCACAAATTTTATACAAAAACAATGTTTTTATGTATATTTTTATCTATTATTTATAGATAAGGCGTGCTATACTGACTAAAAATAAGCATTTTCCGCGCCAGCGCGGACGAAAAGGAAAGGCTATGGACGAGAGAAAGTTGGGGAATAAGTCGCAAGTTTGCTTTGCACAAGACGTCGTTTTCGGGGACAAACGCTGCATTTTGGTGCGCCACGGCGCACTCGAAGTACTGTTCAACAAGGACAACGCGCTGGATATCGTTTGGGCGAATTATAAGGGCGTCAACCTGTCTTTTTTGAGCAAGAACGGCTTGAACGACGGCACGCGCGATTTCACGGGCAATTTCGAAGGCGGATTTTTATACACGTGCGGAATGGACAACGTATCGGGGTGCGTGGCAAATAAGCCCGTCCACGGCAGCCTGCATTACACCAAGGCAGACAACGCCTACCATTACGAAAAGGACGGCGCTATCTACGTCTGCGGCGACGTGAAAGACAGCGCGCTGTTTGGTAAACATCTCGTACTCCACCGCGCCTATAAGCTCACGGAGCGTTCACTCGAAATTTGCGACACGATCGAAAACGCCGATTTTTCCGAGGGCGAATACGTCCTGTTGTACCATATCAATTACGGCTATCCGTTCTTGGACGAGTGCTTGCAGCTGGACGTGCCTGCGATTGTCAGCGAGCCGCTGACGGAGATCGCGAAAAAACGCCAAGCGGAGATGCTGCAAATCACCGCACCCATCGAAAACAACGACGAGGACGTGTATTATCACACGCTCTCACAGGGCAACGTACGACTTTATAACCCCGATTTGGACGTAGCGGTCACAATGGAATACGACGTGGCGGATTTCCCCGTCACCTTACAATGGAAGAGTATGAAAAGCGGCGATTACGCGCTGGGTATCGAACCGTCGCTTACCCGTTTCGATCGTTTTGCGATGCAAAAAATCGCAGCGAAAACCAGCAAAACCTATCAAATAAAAATCAATTTTCAATAAGGAGAAAAGATTATGAAATTGAGTGAAAAGTTATTCAAAGAAGGCAACGGTATTTTGCGTTTGAAACCCACGTGGGTACCTAGAGCGTTCTGCCGCCCCGGTAAACGCATCAAGCTCCACCCCGACGATTATTACGTGCTGGGCTTAGAGCGCGGCGGCATTGACGAGAGATGGTTCGCGTCCACCACTTGGGCGGAAAACGGCCCTGCTACCCCCGACGACGAAGGGCTGTCCTACGTCGTTTCCAAAGACGGCAGCGAACAGATGCTGCTCCGCGACGTTGTGGACGAGCTGAAAGATCAGGTAATCGGCGAGCTGTGGGATAAATACCACAAGTGGCCGATGTTCTCGAAATTCTTCGACAACGCAGGTCCTTTGCCCCATCATATCCATCACCGCGACGAACACGCAAAACGCGTGGGCGCAGAAGGTAAACCCGAAATGTATTTCTTCCCTGCACAGGTGAACAACCACGGCGGCGAATTCCCGTTCACGTTCTTCGGTCTGAACCCCGAGTGCACGAAAGACGAGATTAAAAAATGTCTGGAAAATTTCCACAAGGGCGACAATCACCTGCTCGATTATTCGCAGGCGTATAAGATTGAGCTGGACACGGGTTGGGACGTTCCCCCCGGCGTGTTGCACGCGCCTGCCAGCCTTTGCACGTACGAGCCGCAGTTCGCCTCCGACGTGTACGCGATGTATCAATCGGTACTCTACGGCGGTCAATGCGTATCCGAAGATTTGCTGTGGAAAAACTGTCCCGAAGAAGAAAAAGGCAATTTTGATTATCTGATGGACGTGATCGACTGGGATCTCAACGTCGATCCGAACTTCAAGAAAAACCGCTTTATGCGTCCCATCGTCGATCACGAAGACGACGCGCACAAGGAAGAGTGGGTTTGCTATAAGAGTAAGCTGGCTTGCGCAAAGCGCCTTACCGTATATCCTGGTCAAAAAGTGACAATCAAAGACGGCGCGGCGTACGGTATGATTATGCTCCAAGGTCACGGCACGTTCGGCGGTCATATCATCGAAACCCCCTCGCTTATTCGCTACGGTCAGCTTACCCACGACGAATATTTCGTGAGCGCAGACGCGGCGAAGAAAGGCGTTGTGATCGAGAATTTGAGCGAGAGCGATCCTATCGTGATGCTGAAACACTTTGCAGAGAACCCTGATTTGGAGAACTTGAACAAATGAAAAAATGGTACGAAGGCGTATATCGTCGTCAGCTGACGGATATGCATATTCACGATTGCGACGATCGGTTTTTGTCGAAGTTTGACGCGGACGAGTATTACGAAAACCTGCTCCGTGTCAAAATTCAGAGCCCGATGATCTATCTGCAATCGCACGTGGGGATTTGCAATTATCCCACCGAAACCGCGCGCACACATAAGCGGTTTTTGGAGGGCGAAAACCAAATCAAAAAGCTGATTAAAAAATGCAAGGACGGCGGTATGAAGGTCGTCGGGTATTACAGCCTGATCTTCAATAACTGGGCGATCGAAAACCACCCCGAGTGGGAGATGGTGTACGCAGACGGCAGTACGTGGCGCGATCACGGTCAACGCTACGGGCTGTGCTGCCCGAATAATCTTGCCTATCGCGATTTTGTCAAGGTACAAATCGACGAACTGGCGCGAGAATTCAAAAATCTCGACGGGCTGTTCTTTGATATGCCCTACTGGGAAGTGCCCTGTCATTGCGAATCTTGCCGCCAAAATTTCAAGGCGGAAACGGGCTACGATTTGCCCGAAAATACCGATTGGAACGACCCCGTATGGCTGCGTTATGTGAAAGCGCGCCAAGACTGGATGGTAGATTTCGTGCGCTTTGTCCGCGCATATACCAACAAAAAAATGCCCGAAGTGACGGTGGAATTTAACTACGCCGCCGTCATCGGTTGCGACTGGCTGGGCGGCTCAACCGAAGGGATCAACGCCGAGTGCGAGTTCACGGGCGGCGATCTGTACGGCGATCTGTATTCGCACTCGTTTGCGGCTAAATATTACTACGGCGTGACGAACAATCAGCCGTTTGAGTATATGACTTGCCGTTGCGACAGGACGTTGCGCGAGCATACCATTACCAAGCCGCAAAAGACCTTGGAACGGGAAATTTTGCTCACGGCGGCGCACCACGGCGCGTCGCTGATCATCGATGCGGTCGATCCGATCGGCACGCTGGACAAACGCGTGTACGAGCGCGTAGGCAACGCTTTTGCGCGCCAAATCCCCTTTGAACGGTATATGTCCAAGGGCAAACTGTATGCGGAAGTCGCCGTGTATTTCGACAGCAAAACGATGTACGACAAAACGGGCGGCAGCAAGTACAACAAGACGTGTGCAGTGGGCGCGGTGCGGAATTTGGTCGAGGCACATATTCCGACGGCGGTGATTTCCAACGGCAATATGCGCAATCTCGATCAGTATCAAATGATCGTTGCGCCCTGTCTGCAAGATTTCGACAACGACGAACCGTTAAAGCTCATTGACTACGTAAAAAACGGCGGCACGCTGTATCTGTCTGGCAGATCGGACGCACGGCTGATGCGGGAATTTTTCGGTGCGAAATGCGTTGGCGAAACGTACGAAAGCGCGCCGCATACGGGCGTGCAGCTGGGCGCAAAGGTATATATCTCCCCGACGGCGAACGCAGGAGAGTTGTTTGGCGAGTTCAACGCGGACTACCCCCTGCCCCTGACCTATTATCTGCCTTTGCTGGAAGGTGCGCAGGGCACGGTGAAAGGGACGGTGGCGTTGCCGTATGCCGCTCCCGATCAGAACGACACGTTCGCGTCCATACACTCCTGCCCCCCTTGGCAGAACACGAGCCATCCTGCGCTCATTGAACGCGCGTACGGCAAGGGCAAAGTGATCTGGTGCGCGGCGGAGCTGGAATACGACGAACGCGAAGCGTTCAAAACGCTGTTCAAAAAGATCGTCGGCGAGAACGTTGTGAAAAAGTACGACTGCAAAGCAGGCAAAGCGATCGAGTGCGTTGTCTTTGAAGACGACGACCTGTCTTTGATCTCCCTTTGCGATCTGCAATACGACGAAACAAAGACGAGCGGCGCAATCCCGTTCACGGTGAAATCGGGCAAAGCCCCCAAGACGTTCCGCAATCTCGGCGAAAATAAGGACGTGCCTTTCACCTATGACGAGCGCACGGGCGTATGCTCGGCAGCGTTGTCGGTGGACGATTTTGCGATGTTTGAAATCGTCTATTAACAGCCTATTATAACAAAGCAAAACGCGGCGGTTGCCTACTGCAACCGCCGCGTATTTTTTTATGTCCTTATTCCTTTTCCAGCTTGATACAGACGATATACGTTCTGCCTTCAAAGCGGTATTTACCCCCGTCGCCCGTCGCGCAGAAAATATGCGTCGGCTCACCGTTCTCATCGAACAGCACGCACGGACGTTCCAAATTCCCCTGCGTCGTCACTCTGCCGTCCGTCCACTCGACGGTACGCGAATACACCTTGGGATTTTTTCCGAGCGTGAACTCCTTACAATCGTCGCTCTCGGCGTAGAAACCGCTACCCCACTCGCCCGTCACGCCGTAGCCGCCGTTCTCCACGTCGTCTTTCATCACCGCGCAGAATTTCTTTTTCTTATCGTCGTACCAAATGCACGGGTCTTCCAACGCCATATTGTCGTCGTGGAAATCGAAAATCGGCTCGTCGGACGTCCGCACGAACTCCCCGTCGGGACGGTCCGCAACGGCAACGCCGATCTGCAACGGTTTCCCGATCGCCCTGCGCGATTTATAGATCATATACGTCTTGCCGTCGGGCATAATCGCCACGGACGGGTTGGTCGTGATCGTACAATCCCAGTACCGACAGTCACGCGGCTCTAACAGGGGCTTATCGCGGCGCACGAACTCCCCGTTGATATCGTCGGCAACCGCCAAACCGATACGCTTTCTGTTCCACGTTTCGATCGCTAAATGTTCGGAAATATCAATGTCCCGTTCGGGCGGATCGACGTGGTACGTCGTGCCCATATAGTACAAATAAAACTTGCCGTTATATTCCTTAATGCACGTATTGTGCGTGTTCATACCGTCGAAATATTCGCGGCCGCGACGGGGAAAAACAACGTTCTTAAATTTGTACGGTCCTTCGGGCTTGTCTGCGACCGCGTGAATCACTTCGCTATTAAATACCCAGTTCCAGCCAAAGCCGCGTTTTTCTTCCCACCGCGACGAGAACATATGGTATTTGCCCCCCGATTTGATCACCGAGCAATCCCACAGATAATAGCCGTCCAGCTCGAACGCCTTGGTCACTTTGCCTGCCTTATATCCAAAATCGTTTTTCATTTTTTCTCTCTCCTATTGCGCATTAGCAGCTATATTATTCTGATACTGTTTTTATTTACATTTTACGCGACCATAGAACTGTCAGAATATGTGATACTATCGGGTGCAAAATACAATTCCATACCCGTTTTGCATATATTTGCAACCTTATACGTATCCGTTCCTTCGATATACAATTCTAAAATGTAAACCGTATTTTTAGAAAGGGAAGAAACTTCTTGACCGTTCGTATCCAAAATACGGCCGTGTGTTTTCGTTGTAAAGTTTACAGCCCCGTTTTGCGTGTGCGTTGTTCCCGACAAGCCCCAAACGTAGAAAACGCTGCCGCTGGCAATATCTTCCGATACCGCAAACTGAACGGTCACATATTTTCCTTTTTGACCAGAAATTCTCGCCGCAAGCTGCTCTCTCGTTTTGCCGCTCGTAGGTTCTGCACTCCAAACGTTATCCGTCGTTTCCGTCACCATATATTGAAGGAACGTACCTTCCGCAAAGCCAAGCTCCGTCACGTCACCTTTATATTCAGGCAACGAATTTTGCGTGCTCCCTTCTTTGATGGGGCCTTGCTTGTCAGGCTCTCCTGCAATCCCTTGATTTACGTTTGCAAAATAAATGGTAGAACCGTTCTTGCTAATAAGGATTTCGTCCAACGCACCAACCTTGACATAAACACGCAACGTGTAAACAACGTTCGTTTTCATAAGCGACGTAACCTTGGTGCCGTTTGCGTCAAATATCTCTATCACTCTGTCAGAAGGGCTATCGCTACCGTCTGCAATTCTAATCCAGCTGGGATCGATAACGTACGAAGCACCGCCATTATGATAATTACCGCCTTTGCGGCCATGCATAAAGAAGTATCCGTCGCCTTTTGCAATCACAAATTGAACTTCTACGTAATCATAATTTGCAGAATCCACTTTGATTGCCGCTTTGTCTGTTCCACTGTCTACACCGACGTATTCATATACGATTGTGCCTTCTGCAAAGCCAAGCGTCGTCACGTCACCGCGATACTTGCTGACTGCGATTGCATTAGAGCCGCCCGCCGTCACGTCAGGCGTGGTACTCGATTCGTCCGCGTATTGCGATTGCGTCACTTCAAAAGGCGTTTTGATTGCATTTTGAACGCTCTCGATTGCAACGATGAGCTGTTCATTGGTGACACCGTTCGGAGCATAAGCAAAATCGGCAATGTCCGCACCCGTCACTTTTGCAACGAAGGTAAGACCTGCGATAAAACGACCGATCTTCAAGTTGAGGTGATATCCGTCGCGCGTGAGATTATCACCGATAAACGACGTTCTTGCGTTTTGAATGGACGTAGCGTTAGGAACGACGGTATATTTTACCTTCGTGTCCACAGCGTTTACGATCGCATTATACATCGTCATTTGATCGCTATTATAATCGGGGAATTGCGTGTGCGTCGAATTGCCCTGATATGCCCAAGTCATATTGAATACGATCTCAACGTCCTTGTTCGTAGCCTTCTTTTTCACCTCTTCAACCAACGCGTCTAATTTGTCGTACGTGCTTGCTTTCCCACTTTCACCACTCGCCTGTTGGACGCTGATGATATCCCAATCTGCATAAGCAAGGGCAAAAGCAATCGATTGCTTTTTACCGTCAACCGAAGTCGGGGCGTATTCGGTGTACTTCTTGCCGTTATGGCGTTTCATTCTGAAATCGTAAGCACTAGCGCCGCTTTGTATATTTTGATAATGCGTATTAATCGAACAGCCGCCGATATACAAATTACCTATATTGATATCCGTATATCCCAGATTCAAGAGAATATCCACCATATACGCTTCCGTATCGTCGGAGAAACTGTTCCCGATAAACAGAATACTAATTTCCTTTCCTTGAACAGGGGGCACAGGTACAACGGGAGCTTCCGTTTCCGTGATACAAGCGAAATTGGCAACGTACATCGTCAATTTCGCCCACGTGGATACCTGTACAGTCACTTCCCGTCCGTCCAAACCAATGTATAACGTGTACTTTTTGTTCGCCTCAAAGCCCTGCGTCTGCAAGCGCTCTCCGTTCGCGTCGGTCAAGAAAATATTTCTATCGGGGTTTCCGTTTCCGTCCGTCGTAAAGCTCGTCGGCGTTATGGTATAATACCCAAGATGGAAACCGTCCGCCGTGATCCACAAACCGAACGAGGTGGTAGCCGCAGAGAATACAATATCCATCTTGGCATATGCGTTATCACCAGCCGCATTCACTTGTGCTACCAATTTTACGTCTGTTGCGTTGCTTTGAGGACCAACGACTTGATATACCGTAGTTCCCGCCGTAAAACCAAGCTCCGTCACGTCACCCTCGAAAGTAGGCATCGGAGAACGGCTCTCGCCCTGACTAATCGGGGGCGGCGGAAGAGTAGGATCGTATGCGATTTCTTCCACGTCAATGCACCTGATATTCGCAACGTACAACGTACCCGTATTAAACATACTGAAATGCACGTGCGTTTCGTCCTCATTAAAAGCGAAATATACGGTGTACAACGTTTGCGTTTGCAAAGACGAAGGACGCTTATTATTTGCGTCTAAAACAAATATCTTTCGATCCGCATCCGCTTCCACAGAGGCATCGACAGATTTCGCAAGCAGCCCGTAAGAGCCCTGCGTATCAAACGTATTTTCCGCCGGCCACATCGTAAAACGGTCGAACACCGTCCCGTCTTTAACAACGACGTCAAAGAGCAGCACCTCTTTGCCTTTCTCTACGTTGATGACCATTCTATTAGACCAACCTTCCGTGCCAGCGTTCGCGCCAACCGTAAGTTCGTATGCAGTCGACTCGGTGAACCCAAGCGTTGTTGCATCACCGTCATACGTGGGCATCTCCGCCAACGAATCCCCTTGTTTGGGCTCTGCCTTATACGGAATCTTAATCAAAATTTTCGTTTTGTAAACAGCTTTCAGCGTGCGTATTTCTATAACGACAACGCTACCCTTGTTGCTTTCGACGAAGTTAGCGTCCAAAACGCCGTCCTCCGAGGCAATCTGCTTCCTGCCAAAATAAAAGCTTTCCAACGTGCCTTCCAAATCCAAATCACTTACGTCAAGCACGGTATTGTTTTCTACGTAAGAAACTTCTATCGTTTCGTCCAAAACGATTTGCGTACGGGATACGACAACGTCAACAAGCGTTTCCACTTTGCCATTTACCGAGGTGTAAGAAACGCTAATCTGACAAGAGCCCTCGCCTACGGACGTAACCGTAGCAACACCCCCTTCCACACGAACGGTTGCTACGCTTTCGTCGCTGGATTCAAACGTAATCACTGCCCCCGTATATTCAACCCCTGCTTTATATGCGGTAGCCGTAAACGTATCTGAAGTGACAACTCCTTTGCTCTCTACCAACCCCAAACGAAGCTCTGTTTTGGACACTTGGATTGTTTCGTCCGGGCTGACAACCACGTTGACCTCCGCCGTATACGTTTCTCCCTTATATTCCGCAGAAACGGTCACAACGGTATTCCCTACGCCAACGGGCGTAACGTTCCCGTTTTCAACCGTAGCGACCGCGTCATCACCGCTATCCCATACAAAGCTGCAATCCGTCGCCTCGCCGTTTACGGTAAGCATTGCAATGACTACACCGTTCGCGCCGCCCTCTTTCAATGCAAGTTCGGTTTTATCCACCGTCAACGCAACCGTTTCCGGCGCTTCGTTGACCGTAACGATACACGTCGCCGACGCCGTACCTGCCTTTACGGTAATCGTTGCCGAGCCTGCCGCAACGGCGGTGACCGTGCCATCTTCTACCGTTGCAATCGCCGCGTCGGACGTGGACCATTGAACGGTTTCTACGTTCGCCGTCGCCGTCAAGGTCTGCGACTCGCCGATCTCCAGCGTAATTGCCGTCTTGTCGAGCGTCACTTCATCGCTTGCGCTCTTTATCTTTTTGCAACCAACAAAAAGAAACAAGAAGCACACCGTTAAAGCGGTCACTATGTACAAAGCAAATTTTTTCATATTTTTCTCCTTACCTTATTATAATCATATAGATCTCTTGCTTTTAATTATACCACAATATATTCATTTGTGTCATTATTCTAAAATTGCAAAAATGTGCTACAAAATTGCAAATTTACAACACCTTGATCGCACCGCTCGTCTTGATCTCCGTTTGCACTGTTCCGTCTTGGTAGCGATATTCCAAGCACAACGTCCCGTGCGGAAATTTAATTTTTGCACGCACAAAACCCAACCCGTCGAGATATTTTGGCTCGATTTTTATATTGCGAAATCCAATGTCTGCCTGAATCCCCAGCAGCCCGTAAAAAATCTGCTTTACGCACGCGCCGAACATCGGATGATTGTGCGAGCCGTCCCCTTTCCACGCTTCCCAAATCGTCGTCGCGCCTTGCTTGCGCATATGTCCAAAGGAGGGGTATTCTTCGCGCATGAGCAGGTCGTACAAGAGCTGCGTTTCGCCGATTTTTGCCAAATATTCCGTCAAAATATCCGTCCCGAAAATGCCCGTATCGAACGCGCCGAGCCCTTTGTATTTTCGCAAAAGATTCTCTCTCGTCCTCTCATCGCCAAGCCCGATTAACAGCGCAAAGGCGTTTGCGCCCTGCACGCCGCCGCAAAAATCCCCCGTAGCGTATTCAAAATACGCCTTTTCTAAGGCAGTTTTCGCCTGATTGATCTCTTCATCAAACTCCGCCTTTTCACCGATAATCGCGCCGATCTTTTGCGTGAGCTCCATACAACGAACGTAGTAAAAAGTGTTCACGAACGGCTCGGGAATAGCCACCGCGTCCAGCGTGCACCAATCGCCCAAGCACCAGCCCTTTTCACGTTCTTTCACCACCAAGCCGTTCTCGCAAAAGCCGTGCATACACCGCAGATACGCCAGCATATTTGGATAATAATCTTTCAAAACGGAAGTATCTCCATACACTTTGTAGTAGGCATAGGGCACGAGTACGATTGCACCGCCCCAGCCGCCAGGGCCGCCGCCACCACCAAAAAAAGGCGCTGTATGCTGCACGTGTCCACTGTTTACGTCCTGACAATCGGCAATATCCCGTATCCATTTTTTATAAAACGTACGGCTGTCCGTCAAGAGCATCGTAGTTTCTGCGCCCAGCTGCCCGTCACCCGTATACCCGAGCCGCTCTCTATGAGGACAATCGGACGGTACACCGCCGTGCATATTCGCAAGCTGCGTCCGCAAAAATGCGTCGAACAGCCAGTTGATATTTTCATTGCCGCAGGCAAACTCCGCCGTCACTTTCACGTCAGAACATATAAACCAAGCCTCGACCTCCTCCACCTCGCCAACTATCTCGAAATAGCGGAAACCGCTCCAAGAAAACCACGGGTGCACCATGCGCCCACGTGCGTTTTTATACACGTTTTCAGATAGTTGATAAATGCCTCCAGACGTCGAAAAATCAAGATCGCCGTCTGCCGTCAATCCTTCGGCGTGGCGCACGCGCACCAAATCCGAACACACCTTCAAACACACGAAACCCGATATATTTTCCCCCACGTCGTAAATTGCGCGCTCGGCAGTCTTTTTCAGGAGTTTTGGCTGCATTTTTTTACGGATCGTATCATTTGGACAACGCTGTTTTAACAACTTTGCTTTGGGCGCGGAAATTACGTGTACGGGTGCGCCCGTTTCACTCCGTTTGCCCTGCAAAAGCGCACAGTCATATGCCGCGTAATCGTGCGTTTCCCCGTAAAAAAGATTGTTTTCTTGGATAAAGCTGGGAAAGACCAGCTCCGTGCCGTCGGACGTAATTCTGCGCGTACGTCCGCCTTCCTTTATACGCAAATCATAGCGGAGCAGCAGCTCTTCGCCAAACCACGTATTCCCCTCGCAACGCCGCATTTTTTGGCGGTAAAACCCGTTGCCAAGCAGCACAGCCAACACGTTTTCACCCTCATGCAAATACGCCGTGACGTCGTACGTGTTATAATAGATCGTGTGCGAAGTGCGATCGGGCAAAGGATACGCAAAACCTGTAAAATCACGCTCGGAATAATCGGAAACGGCTGGTTTGAAAAACTCCTGTCCAACGCGTTGCCCGTTGATGAACAGCTCGTAATAACCCAAGCCGCAAATATCGATTACGGCGTTTTCCGCTCTGCTTACCGCAAATTTTTTAATCACGAGCGGTGCGGAAAACTTCTCTCCGCAACCGAGCCATTTTGCATTTTTGGAAAACATATTTTTCTCCTTTTTTTGGGGAACTTAAAAGTATGAATATTATAACATACGCGGCACGTAATTACAATGTTTTTTTGAAAAATATTTAGGTTTTTCGTAAAACCCCTTGACTTTTGCAAAATTATCGCATATACTGATATTGCGCATAAGCCTTTCGGCTTTATAAGTCGGTTAATGCACGGGAAATTCCCTGTGCCATAGCATAGGTTCGCCTATGCTATTTTTTGTATAAAGAAAAGCGGCTTTTTGAACGTTTTTCGCTCAAAAAACCGCTATTTTGTATTTTATGGCCTAAAATAAACCTTTATGGTTTTCAATACTGACTCGAACTCAACCAACCATGCAAGATATTAAAATCCGTATCCAGCAGGGCTATAATACGCCATATTCGTTTGTCTTACGTCTAAACGACCAAAGCAAGCCACTACGGGTACGTCGGAAATAACGTGGATTGCATATTGTCCATAAGGAATTTGATACCCCTCTTTGCCTATAGGCTTATCCAAACGCAAGCAAGTCGTGCGTTCTGCATTCAAATCAATCGTAATATTGTCATAGGGCGGTTTATCTTCAAACAAGATTTTAATGCGAATTTTTGCGTCCTTCTTGGAAACATTGGTAAT
>JAFTSO010000002.1 GCA_017467265.1 Clostridia bacterium | reverse complement strand
GAAAAATTTTTTTACACCCCGCCAATTTCAACCAACGGGAAACACGTTCCACGTTGCCGTCGGGCTTGTCAATCCCCGAAACGATCCCGATCACCTCGCGGTTAACCATGCTCGTTAAACAGGGCGAAAAAATAGAATACGGCTCGTTAGACGAAAGCACCAGCCCCACCACGTCCGCCTCATACGCGTATAAGGCAAGCGCACCGCTCGTTTCTCGCCGTTCGGTATATTCACCCGGCGTGTCGATCACGGTGTCGAGATAATTGACGTACTGCGTCTTAAAATATTTAATTTCTTCACCGCGCAAAGCCTGCGTTAAGGTTGTTTTGCCTGCCGCCACTCTGCCGATCAACATCAGCTTTTTCATAAGTTTTTATCCAAACAAATTAGGTTTTTGTCAGTTCGCAACAAGCGTAGCCGAGCTTGTTGATGCAATATTCTCTAATCGCCGTAAATGCCGATTCTACGGACGAAACGCTGCCCGTAATAATGAGCGTGCCCGTAAATCTATCCACGAACCAGATTTCCGCACCCGACGATTTCATCGCGATATCCGCCGCGATGACCGCACTTTCGTACGGAATTACCGTCAAAACGCCGATCGCGCTCTTCGTATAGTCCGTCTGCGGATCGAGTCCGAGCTTGGTGTACAGCGTTTCACCGGGGTTTGCGATAATGTGGCAAAGGGTGATCTGTTTACCGGGGACAAACTCTTGTATGATTGTCATTTTATCTTGCAACTGCATATTCTTCACCTTCCTGCTATGTGAAATGATTTGACTTCGTTATAATTTGGCTATCGCCGTGCTTTGAAAACCTGTTTGTGGTAAAATTGTAAGATTAACTGCAAGATCATCTTGCGTAAACGGCGGAGCTGCGAGCAGTTCGAGTCGCGGCGAGGGCGCGTACATAGACGTACGCAAGCGAGCCGCAACGCTGAAATTCAACGCATATACGTCGTTTAGCCGCCGATTTGGCACTTTAAGCCGCTCTCTTCCGCCACCGACAGAAGATATTCCATCCGCTCCTGCGTAGGCGGTTCAACGCCTTTGAGCGCATAATTTCTATCCAACCCTGCGTACTTATCCTGTCCCAAACGATGATACGGGAGCAAGTGATGTTCTCTCACACCAGGTAAGCTTGCCGCAAATTTTGAAATAGCACGGATCTCTTCCGCGGTGTCGTTAAACCCTGGTACAACGGGGGTGCGAATAATCAGCTGCACACCGCTTTGCGCCAAACGCTTTGCGTTTTCCAAAATCCGTTCGTTTCCAGCCGCCGTAAATTCTTTGTGCTTTGCCGAATCCATATGCTTGATATCCATCAAATACAAATCGAGATAGGGCAAAATCTTTTCGATATTTTCATAGGGAGCGTTCGCCGTCGATTCCACCGCCGTGTGCAAGCCGTTTTCTTGGCAAGCACGGAGCAAATCTCGCGCAAAATCGGGCTGTCCCAAAATTTCGCCCCCCGACAGAGTGATACCGCCGCCGCTACGCCGATAATAATTCTCGTCCGCGAGCAGCTCGGGCATAAGTTCGCCCACCGTCACGTCCCTGCCGACGATTTTTTCCTTGCCGTTTTCTTGCATCGTTTGGATTTCGTACGACTGCGATTCGGGGTTGCAGCACCACGCGCAACGCATAAAGCACCCCTTAAAAAAGACAATGGTACGGATTCCCGGTCCGTCGTGGATCGAGAATCTTTGAATATTGAATATTCTACCTTTCGTACCGTAAATGTCCATAGTAGTTCCTTCGTTCCGCAAGACAATCCTTTGTTAGGTCGTCTGCGCTCTCATACCCATGCGAGTATCTTATACACACGTGGGATAGATAGTAAGACTATCTGCAAGATTATCTTGCCTTAAAAGCCTTGTTCCGTTCTGTTAATAATATCGTCCTGCAACGATCTGGACAACGTCGTGAACAACGCGCTGTACCCAGCCACGCGTACCACCAACGTCTTGTATTTTTCAGGGTTCTTCTGCGCGTCAAGCAGCGTTTCACGCGTGACGACGTTGAATTGCATATGCATACCCTTTTGATCGAAATACGAACGGATGAGTGCCACAAATTTGGTCAAGCCGCTCATACCAGCCAGCGCCGACGGGTGGAATTTTTGATTAAGCAACGTACCGTTGGAGGCTACGCCCTGTTCGAGTTTTGCGACCGAGTTCGCCGTTGCCGTAGGACCTTTCACGTCTCTGCCCGACGCAGGACCGATACCGTCTGCGATCGGCGTGAACGCCAATCTACCGTCAGGCGTCGCGCCCGTCTGCGCGCCAAGGGGTACGTTCGCCGATACGGGATACAACCCAGCCTGAAAGATACCGCCACTGGGGTTCTTGTATTTCTCTACTGCCTTGGTGTACGTGTTCGCCACTTCACGCGCGAACATATCTGCCTCGTAAATATCGTTGCCATATTTAGGACAAGTCTCGTCGATCAAACGCTTGATTTCCTGATAACGCGCTCTCTTTTGCGCGTCGATCCCTGCGCCCGACGTCACTTCGTCATAGATCGTTCTGATCACGCTTTCGTTGACTTCGATGCCAGCTTGGGCGAGCGAGCAAGCCACTTCGTTTACGACACGCTCCGCCGCCTTTCCACTCAAACCGTAGCCAAAGTTCGCGTTCATCGCGTCGCGCAGTTCGGTCAAGGTCACCGAGCCATCCTCAAAAACAAGTTTTTTAATCGCCAACAAACCGTCTGTGTTGTTCGCAATGCCAAAGCCCTGCGGACCTGTAAAATTATAAATCGCGCCGCCTTCCTGCAACGATTTTCCCCTGCCGATACAATCGTCCACCATACACGACTGGAACGGGAGCGGACAGCGTACCGCGTGCGCCATATCGATCGCGTTGTTTGCGTTGACGAGCAATTTGATGAAGTAGCTTTGCTGCGTTTTATACGCCTCGAAAACTTCTTCAAACGTCGTCATTTGCGACACGTCCCCCGTCTGAGGGCCGATTTGTTTGCCTTTGTCCATACCGTTGGAGAACACGAGCTCCATCGGGCGGCACATATTGAAGAACGCGGCATCGTGCCAACCGTCCGTCTTTGCACCCTTTTGCGGCTCTACGCAGCCGATAATGCAGTAATCACGCGCGTCTTCGAGCGTCAGCCCACGCGCCATAATGGACGGAATAATAATTTCGTCGTTGTAATACGCAGGCAAGCCCGTACCCAAACGGGTAAGCGCCGCCGCTTTGATCATAAAGGACTGGGGCGTGCCGTTCCATACACGCACGGAGATAGACGGCTGGGGCAAAGGCACGTGCATAGCCGCCTCCAAGCACATATACGACAAATCGTTGGTCGCGTCCATACCGTGGATATTCTGACCGCCGACAATCAAGTTTTGGAACATACCGTAACCGGCAAACCCGTCTGCCGAGCCTGCGTCACGCACCTTGTTGATGTCGTTGAGTTTCACCCAAATACAGTCGATAAGCTCCTGCGCCTGTTCCAGCGTAATCTTGCCAGCGTCCATATCCTTTTTGTAGAAAGGATACATATATTGATCGAATCTGCCGGGCGAAATGGAGTGACCGCTCGATTCCACCTGCAACAAAAGCTGAATAAACCAGAACGACTGACAAGCCTCGTGGAAATCGCGTGCAGGGCATTCGGGAACGTGCGCGCAATTTTTCGCGATTTTTTCCAGCTCTGCCTTGCGCTCTGCGTTCGTTTCTTTGAGCGCGAGCTCTTTAGCGAGCTTTGCATATCTACGCGCATATTCGATGACCGCCTCGCACGATTCGATAACTGCTGCCAAGAAATTGTGTCTTTGCACGTATTCGGGATCAGCCACGCACAGCTTATCCATCGCCGCTTGCGCTTCCGCCATAATGCCGCGATAGCCGATTTTCAGCACCTTTTCGTAGTTGACGTTGACGTGCCCGATACCGTTATAGAAATAGTTGCCAGGCGTGAACATACCGTGCGTGACGAACGCTTCGTACGCCTCGGGCGCCATATTCGCCTTGGCGAGATCGCTGTTCGTCTTGCCTTTCCAATAAGGATATGCACCGCGCAGATCCGCTTTCGTCTTTTCGCTGATATAGAACGGATCTGCCGCACGCGTCGCCACCGTGTCAAATTCCGCCTCTAACCACTCGTAAGAGTATTCGGGGAACACCTGACAGCCGCGAGGCGCAACCGTTGCGCTGCCGACGATGAGTTCGTTGTCGCGGATAACAATGGGGATATGTCGCAAAATATGCGCGAACGCCGCACTACGGCGCAAAATAATGGGCAAGTCTTCCGTCTGCTTATAGCTTTCGGTGACGAGCAAGCCGCGCGCCGATTCGATTTCAGGCATTTTTTCATACAGCGCGTCGATGAGTTTTGGTATTCTCGCGCTCTTTTCAATAACAAATTTGATGTTTTCCATACGTTCACCTTATCAAAGTTGATTCCAAAGATCTTCATGGGGAGCTGCGATGATCGATTCGGACGAGAGCTGACCGCTTTGCTTTGCATACGCCGAGCCTGCCTCGACCGCCGCCGTCACGTCACCCACTTCGCCAACGAGCATTACAACGCCCTTGCCGCCCATACCGCGCGAAACGCGAAGATCGAAAATTTCTACGCGCGCCGTCTTTACCGCGATATCCGCCGCCTTGATCGTCGTTGCCGCCGAGAACGTTTCAATAAGCCCCAGCGAGCCTTTCTTCTCCGTCTTTTGCGTACCGAACAACGCCTTGATAACCTGTTCGTCAATGCGACCCATAATCGAGCTATCGATTACGTAGCCTTCGAATTTGGAAAGTACATGATCGACAGACGCCGTCACGTTGGAGATCGAGCCCGTCAGGATAATTTCGTATTTACCGGGGCAGGACGGGTGCGCGGATACCATATCCACGCCCGCGCTTTTAAGCGCCGCGTCCGTTGCCTCTACACCTTTGGGAATACTTTTCAGTTCAATTACGCCGATTGCCTTAAACATTATTCAATCACCTTTTCAATCACGATTTTTTCGCCGTCGAACACGGTCACTCTGCCCGAAATGGGCGCGTACTGGGGAAGAGATAACCCTTCCGCCGCCTCGGCGATCTTGTCGCCTTTATGCACTACGTCCCCGTCCTTTACGCACGGCACGCTGGGCGCACCGATGTGCTGACGGAGTAAAATTTCCACTTTGTTATACGTCTGTTCGCCGACGTATTTTGCGAGCTTATCAAATCTCGCCACACCCAGAACGTTCGCCCAACGCTCGGACGGGACCATACGCCAGTCGCGCTCGATTGCAGGAGCTACTTCGTCCTTTCCCACGTAGCGCATTTTGTTTTTTGCGAGCAGCGATTTGTATTCGTTGATCACCGCTTTGGGCGAGATACCTTGGCAGCAAGCCAAACTCTCGCAGATACCGCAACCGCAACAAAGAGTGGCGGTTATCACCATTTCGGGCATCACCGTCGCAGCCGATTTCGCCGTGCGCACCATCTTGTGCGGCTCTAACGGATAACCAAGCAAATGTCTCGGGCACATATCCGTGCAGCGAGTACATTGACAGCAAGCCGTTTCTGCACGCGCGATCGATTTTTCGCCGTCCAAATATTTAGACATAATCGCTTCACAATGATCGGGCAGGATCAACAGCCCTTTCGTCGTTTTGGTGATCACCGCGTTCTCAGGATCTATCACTTTACCCATCGAAGGTCCGCCGTCCAAAACGGTGTACCCTTCGGGGATTTCTATCGAATTTCGTTCAAACAGCTCCGCTACGGACGTGCCGATAGGCACTTTTACCACGATCGCCTCGGGAATATCTCCACCGATCGTGACGAGTTTTTCCATAACAGGCTCGCCCGTCTTTACCGCGCGCGCGATGTTGTACAGCGTTTCCACGTTGAGCACGATCACACCCGAAGTAATGGGCAAATTGCCGGGCTTTACCACTCTGCCCGTCGCCTGATAAATTAGGCTGATTTCGTCGCCCATCGGATATACGTCGGGCAACGTTTTCAGGATAATCCTATCGGACAATTTCACGCCGTCTTTCAGCTTTAAGCGTGCGGCGGTGTGCTCTTTTACGCAGAGCAAAGCGCAGGGTATCTTGGCGTATTCCAGCACCGCCTTAATCCCTGAAAGCACCATCGGCATATCCCTTTTCAAAAGGATATAGTCGGTATAAAGCAGAGGTTCGCACTCCGCGCCGTTGACCACGAGCATATCCGCCCCGTCCGCTAATTTTGCGTACGAGGGAAAGCCCGCGCCGCCCGCGCCGACAATGCCTGCGTTTTTCATTATCTCTCTCAAATCCATATATGCCGTCTTTCTTCGTTATTTTTTTGGCGTCAATACGCCCGATTAGTCCACGATACCTACGATCACCGCGTCACAGGGCGCAGACGTGTTGTTGAGTGCCAAACGCGCAGAGCTACCCGTCGTGATCAATACTTCTTCGTTGATACCAGCACCAACGCTATCTACCGCGATGATAAATTCACCCGTCAGCTGACCGTTCTTCATCAGCTCTACTTCCATAAATTTAGAGCCTACGAGCGCCGCCTGTTTCTTCGTGGAAACGATATGCCCTCTAATAATTCCTCTTAACATACGATTACTCCTTCACAATCTTTACTTTCGCGCCGTTGCCGATGCCCACCGCATTCGCGTCGTCCGTATCCACGTGCATTTCCAAGCGGAAATCTTTATGCACGCGCACCTGCACGTCATACCAACGGGTACGGCGTTTGCCGATGACGTCCACCGTCACCGTGTCGTTGTCCTGCACGCCAAATTTCGCACCGTCCGCAGGGGACATATGGATATGTCTGTTTGCGATAATGCAGCCTTCTTTGAGCTGCACCACCCCTTTCGGACCGATGATGGTGACAGGCGCAGAACCTTCCGTTTTACCCGATTCGCGTACGGGCGGTTTTACCTTTAACACGTACGAATCGGTGGCGGAAATTTCCACCTGCGATTTACCGCGGAGCGGACCGAGTACGCGCACGTTTTCAATCGGACGCATTGCAGGGCCGATCAACGTCAGCGTTTCTTTACAGGCATACTGCCCGGGCTGGGACAGATCCTTTAAGGGCGTGAGCTCGTACCCCACCCCAAAGAGCGTTTCCAAATCCGCTTTATTCAAATGAATATGACGATTGGATACACCTACGGGCACTTCGCCGTCGTTGCTCGCAGGAACGTTCGTTCCGTCCATATTTGCCAATACTTTTTTAACCAATTCCGCAATCTGCGCGCTAGTAATTTCCATTGTGATACCTTTCTTTCTGTCTTTCTTTTTTGCCGCCAAAGCGGCACGAATTGTAGTTGGTCCCAAGCATAAAGGCGCGTACGCGCGCGTACACAAGGGATCGTTTTGTTGCTACGTTGATATTTTTGAAAAACTTCCCATACTGCCCGTACTAACGGGCAGTATGGATTTTTCCACTTGCTTTAAGTAAAACTTATTTGATGCTGGGAAGAAGTTTTTCAACGTCCATATGGGGACGAGGGATTACGTGCGTAGCGATAACTTCGCCGAGAGCCGTTGCAGCTGCCGTACCAGCTTCTACTGCTGCTTTTACTGCGCCAACGTCGCCGCGAACCATAACGCTTACCAAACCGCTACCGATCTTTTCGCTGCCGATCAATACTACGTTTGCTGCCTTTACCATTGCATCTGCCGCTTCGATTGCCGCTACAAGACCTCTGGTTTCT
>JAFTSO010000007.1 GCA_017467265.1 Clostridia bacterium | reverse complement strand
TGTTGCAAAGGCAAAAATTTTATGATATAATGTGAAGTATAAACGAATAAAATGACGGGGGTACTTTGCGGCAGATTTATCGTTGAGTAAATTGAAGGGGGTACCGAAGATGGCTCAGGGTACTGTGAAATGGTTCAATGCAGAGAAGGGCTACGGGTTTATTGCTGGTGATGAGGGCGGCAATGACGTATTCGTGCATTTTTCTGCCATTGTAGCTGAAGGGTACAGGAGATTAAAGGAAGGACAGAAAGTTTCTTACGAAACCGAACCCGATCCTAAAAATCCCGAAAAGCTCCGCGCAGTGAACGTGCAAGCGTTGTGATTCGTTGGCTGTATGTTTACGCATTTTAACCGCGTCGTGAAAACGGCGCGGTTTTAATTTTTTGCCGTCGTATCATTGACAAAACACGTCTGATATTGTATAATATCCATAGCAAAAAACAAAAAGGAGCGAGCTATGTATCCCAACGAACTTTTTCTCGGCTTACACGCGTACGAGCTGTGTTTGATGCTCGGTATGATAGCGGCGCTCTTTTTGGCGGATAAAATGGCGGTAAAGGCAGGGTTTAGTATTCCGCTCCAAAGGCAGCTGGTTATATCCGCCGTTCTTGCAATCGGATGTGGCCTGTTCGGTGCGGCACTCTTTCAGGCATTTTACAACTATTTGGAAACGGGTACGTTTGATCTGCAATCGGGGTTGACCTTTTACGGCGGTTTACTCGTCGGGGCAGGGGTATTCCTGTTCTCGTGGTTTGTATTGACGAAACCGTTAAAACTCTATGACGAGGCAAAAAAGCAATTTCCTTGCTTGGCAAATATTGCAGCGGTGCTGATTCCGATGGCGCACGGATTTGGACGGCTCGGTTGTCTGCTCGACGGCTGTTGCTATGGCAGAGTGACGGACGCGTGGTACGGTGTGCCCCATTACGACGTTTGCGTGGGGGACGTGTGCTATCCAAAGGTAAAAGTCGTGCCGATTCAGCTCTTTGAGGCGGTCTTTTTATTCGCTTTGGCAGGCGTGTTGCTGTGGCTGTATTTGCGCGCCACAAAGCGCGGCGAAGGCTGGCGGCAGACTCCCCTTTTGCCCGTGTATATGATCGCGTACGGGGTGTGGCGGTTTGCGATCGAATTTTGCCGTGCGGACGCACGGGGGAAGACGATTGTGCCCTTTTTGACGCCGTCGCAGTTGATTGCGATTTTGCTTGTGATCGGCGGCATCGTGTATTTGACGGCTTGGTATTTTACCAGAAAACGCGGAAAAATTACGGAGACGGGCGCGATAGCGAACGGCTCTGAAAACGATAACGAATAAAGGAGTAGTGTGATGACAAAGACGGAAGGAATGCAGGCTTTTCAAGACGCGTTCGGCGCAGAGCCGACCGATCTGTTTACGGCGGCAGGCAGAATCAACGTGATCGGCGAACATATCGATTATTGCGGCGGTAAGGTGTTCCCTGCGGCGCTCAACCTGCGCTGTAATATCTATGCGCGCAAAACGGGCGGGAAAACGGTGCGCCTTGCCTTTCGCGGCATTGATGGCGTCGTGGAGCTTTGCGTGGATACGCTCGACGCGTATCGGGAATTAAAAATCGGGAATTATCAGGCAGGCGTTGCCTATTATTTACAAGAAACGGGCGTGGAGATTGTCGGTTGCGATCTGTATTACGATTGTACCGTGCCGTTTGGGAGCGGACTCTCTTCGTCGGCGGCGATCGAAGTGGCAACGGCGGTGGCGTTCTGCGAATACGCAGGCGTGGCTTATGACAAGGTCCAGCTTGCCCTGATTTCGCAGCGTGCGGAGAATAAATATGCGGGCGTAAATTGCGGCATTATGGATCAGTTTGCCTCGGCGATGGGAAAGAAAGATCACGCCGTTTTGTTGGACTGTTCCGATCTTTCGTACGAATACGTCCCCCTGCGTTTGGGGGAATACGCCTTGGTGGTGGCGAACTGCAACAAGCCGCACAATCTTGTCGAAAGCAAGTACAACGTGCGGCGGCAAGAAGTGGAAACGGCGCTCAAAACGTTGCAGACGAAGGCAGACGTAAAGTGCCTTGCCGAGATTTCTCCCAAGCTCTTTAACGAGCTGAAATACCTGCTTTCAGGGGTGGTGGCAAAGCGTGCCGAGCACGTCGTTATGGAGTGCGACCGTGTGAGCAAAGCGGTGGCGGCGTTGAAGACAGGGGATTTGGTGGAGTTGGGCAGATTGCTCAACGAGAGCCATTACAGCCTGCGCGATTTATACGAAGTGACGGGCAAGGAGCTGGACGCGTTGACGGCGTTCGCGCGAAAAGAGCCGTCTTGCCTTGGTTCGCGTATGATCGGGGCAGGTTTTGGCGGTTGCACCATCTCCATTGTCAAAAAAACGGAAACGGAAGGCTTTATCCGTCGGGTAGGCAAAGCGTATCACGACGCGATCGGGTATAAAGCGAGTTTTTACGAAACGTCGATCGAGGACGGGATTACGGTGGAAAAACTTTAACAAAAGACGGCGGAACACGTTGGGTTGTGTTCCGCCGTAAATTTTTGTACATGTCCGTTCGTCGGGGTATGCTGTGGGGGTTAATGGTTTACGTCGTGATCAAAACCGACGGCAAAGCGCAGCAGGCGTTCCTTTTGATTATCCTGCGGCGAAGTGGATACGTGCAGCAATAGACGAGAAAGAACCGCAGCGATATGGTGGGGTGCGATGCCGAGCGTGAGCAGGTCGTTTCCGTTCACCGCCAACGCTTTTAGAGAGAACGGTACGTTTTCTTTTTGCATTGTAGAAAGCAGCGCGCGCCAACGCACGCAGGTGGGCGCTTGGTCGAGATCGTCCATACACGCGGAGAAATCCGCTTGCTTTAACAAGAGCAGATCGTCTAAAAGTGTGTGGTGCTGGACGAAGAAACGGCGCAGTTTGTTCTCGCTCGTTTTGCAATCGAGATCGTACATATGCCATTTGACGAGCTCGCCCACGTGTGCCACCGTCTTTTTCGGGGCTTTTAATCGGGTCAAAATTTCGTGCGTAATGCGTTCCCCCTCGATAGGGTGGGCATGATATTTTCCGTCGCGTTGCATACAGTAGGGTTTGCCGACGTCGTGCAAAAGGGCGGCAAGGCGCACCTGCGGCGCGGCGTATTTGACGGAGCGGAGCGTGTGTTCTAACACGTCGTATTTATGAAAATCCGCGCGCTGTTTCATACCCTTTCCCAAGGCAAGCTCGGGGAAGATCCGTTCGAATACGCCGATGTCGTCCAAAAGGCGTAAACCGCGATACGCCCCCCCGACGAGCCCGTGTTTTTCGTCGGCGGATAAGATCGCGAGTAGCTCCGTATAGATCCGTTCTGCGGAAATATCGTCAATGAGCGCGGCGTTTTCCCTTGCCCCGTTCAAACAGTCCTGATCGGGGGTAAAGCCCAGCTGCCCTGCCTGCCGAGCAAGGCGCATCAGTCGCAGCCCGTCTTCGCCGAATACCTTTTTAGCAGGCGCGACGGTGGACAGCCGTTTTTCCTTAATAGCGGAGCTCCCGTCTAAGGGATCGACGTATTTTTGTGCGGCGACGTCGTAATACACGGCGTTGCAGGTAAAATCTCTACGCCGCGCGTCCAGCGTGACGTCGTCGGTAAAAAAGACGTTGACGGGAGTGTGCACGCCGCGCACGTATTCATCCGAGCGAAAGGAAGAAAATTCGAACTCGTTGTTCTCGTAATCGCGCAGTTTCACCGTGCCCGTATTGCGATAAACGGCGTTGATCGTAAAGCCGTGCGCCGTGGCGATCGCGGCGAATTCTTCGGCGAGCATAGGCGAGCAAATATCCCAATCGGTCGTCTTTTCTTGAAAGCCGATGAGATGATCGCGGACCGCGCCGCCGACAACGTAAAGGGGTTTTGGAAGGCTCTGCGCCAACAAAATCAGGCTCTTTGCGATACGATCGAACATTTTTCTCTCCTTTTTGCGATTTTTTTTATATTTTAAGTATATCAAATCGGAAAATAAATTGCAATTCTTGGCAAAGTGTTATATAATAGTTTTACAGAAAAAATCAAAGATTTTTACAAAAGAGCGACGTTGTAAGAAAATAGGGAGTTTATGCAGCATATTATCGTCAATCCCGTATCGGGGAAAAAACGTAGCGTAAAGAATTTACACATCGTAGAAACGCTGTTGAAGGAGGCGAAAATCGCCTACGAAGTGCACACCACGACGGCGGCAGGCGACGCGGAAAAGATCGTGCGCGAGCTGACGCAGGTGGGCGAAAACGACATAGTCGTTTTGGGCGGCGACGGAACGCTGCACGAGGTTCTTAACGGCATCGCCGATCCTACGCAATGCCGCATCGCGTTAGTGCCCAGCGGCACGGGGAACGATTTTGCCGAAAAGCTGGGTATTCCCTTGAAAGCGGCGGACGCGGTAAAGCTGTTTTTGAATAACGAGCCTAAAGACGTCGATTATTTACAGGTAGGCGAAAAGCGGTGTATGAACGTTGCCGGGCTGGGTATGGACGTGGATGTTTTAGAGCGCTGTCAGCGCGGCAAAATGCGCGGCAAGCTGAAATATTTCGTCAGCCTGTTAAAGAGCTTTTTCGTGTTCAAGGGCTATGCGATCGTGATGAAAAAAGAGGACGGCACGGAAGAAAGACACGACGCGCTGTTAGCGGCGGCTTGCAACGGATCGCAATTTGGCGGTGGTATTCCCATTTGTCCGCCTGCGGAAGTGAACGACGGGCTGATGAACGTGATGGTGGTCGATCATATCAAGGGCAAATGGCAATTGATGAAGGCGCTATTGACGTTGATGAAAGGCAAAATGCCGCAGTATCACCGCACGACGCATTTCCTTTGCGAGAGCATACGGTTTGAGCCGCTCACTCCCTGCATGGTACAGCTGGACGGGGAATTGTATAAAGACTTGCCTTTCGAGGTGAAGATCGGCAAAGGATTGAAAATGTATTATTGACGGCGCAACGCCGCCACGGAGTAAAAGCAGATGCAAAACGGAGCGTATAAAAAAATATTAAATGCGATGCCCGAAGGGGTGTTCGTGTTCGACGATAAGCTGCGCGTGAAATTCACGAACGCGGCGTTTCGGCGTTCCGTTTCCGACGACGTAAAATCGGTGGGTACGCTCGCGGACGTGGTGGGTTGCCGAGAACAAAAGGCGTGCGGACAAAACGCTGCCTGTGAATATTGTACGTTTTATCGCACGATGCGCTCGGCGGTTGCTGACCGTGCGGAAAAGACGGAGACTTTGCATACGACGGTAAAACGCACAGGGCACACGGACAAGCTCTCGCTGCGCATACGCGTTCTGCCTGCCGATGACAAGGGTAAGCTGTTTTTAGGGATCACGGACGGGAGCTATCAGACGGAGATTGAACGGGATATGCTCTCGGCGAAACAGTTGCAGCAGCGATTACTGCCTGCCGGCAAGAGTATGGGCGGTGTAAATTATTCGTTCGTGTATATCCCCTGTCTTGGCGTGGGCGGCGATCTGCCCGACGTGTACGAGCTGGGCGGCAATACCTACGGCGTGCTCGCCGACGTATCGGGCAAAGGTGTTTCGGCAGGTATGCTATCGGCGTTCGTCAAAGCGGGGCTTGATCGTCAAGAACCCGATCTTGCCAAGGCGCTCTGTCAGCTCAATGCAAAATTCAACGAATTGCACCAAGACGAGCGTTCGTACATCACGGTGGCGGCGGTACGTATCGACGAGCAGACGAAAAAGCTCCGCTACGTAATGGCAGGGCATAACGCGCCCATCTTGCTGAAAAACGGGTATGGTATCCACGAGATCGAATCGGTGGGTATGCCTATTTCCAACTGGGTGGAGAATGCGACGTACGAAGAAAAGGAGCTCCCGTTTGAAAAGGGGGATTTGCTCGTGCTACTCACGGACGGTGTGACAGAGTGTATGAACGCGAAAGGGGAGCTGTTTGGGATCGAGCGCACGGAGAGCGTGCTGATGCAATCGCGCGGGGCAGAAGATTTTATCGGGAAATTGAAAACGGCGCTCGGTGTATTCAGCGGCGGAAAATTTAGCGACGATATTACGGCGATCGCATTTGATCTGTAAATAAAAAATTCCGTTGTCGCATAAAAGCGGAGCGGTTTGGCAAAACAATACGAAGGAAGAGAAAAAAGGACTGTACGTATGGCACGCGAAAGCAAGTGGAAACAGTTTTTCAAACAACTGAATAATCCGCCGACTTGGGTGGCGACGCTTGCCTTTGCGACGACGCTGATTGCCTGTCCTTTGGCGTTGGCAACGATCGTGATGGATTACGGGCATAACGTCTATGCCATCGTGGCGTACGTGATCTGTGCGATCATTTTGCTCTACACGCTGTATGTGTTGGTGATTACGATCAGGCGGCTGCAGAAAAAGGTGGGCAAAGCCGCGGACAAATTCAAATTTACGCGCAATCTGTATAAGAGCTACGAATTCCGCAGTATCTTTTTCGGGATTTGTTCGTCGCTGTTCAACGTCGGCTACACGGTATTCTTGACGGTAATGGCGATTAAATACGATTCGGCATGGTATGGGGCTTTGTCCTTGTATCATATTCTGCTGGTGCTCACGCTCGGCGGTATGTTGGTGCGGAACGCGACGGACGAGCATAAATTGAAAAATGATTTTCACGCGTTGCAAAAGGCGAAAATCGGGGTGTACCGCTATTGCGGATATATGCTTTTGATACAGGCGGCGGCGCTGACGATCTCCGTCTTGGAGATGGTCGTGGGCGGTACGGGATTCCGTATTCCGAAATGGTCGTTGATCTTATTCGGCGCGTTCGCGTGTTGGCGTATCGTGACGGCGATCGTGAATTTTGTGCGTTCGACAAAATATGACGATCTCGCCGTGCGTGCGGTGCGGTATTTGAGCTTGGCAACGGCGTTTGTGTCGGCGTTGACGTTGTTCACCGCTTTGTTTGCAGCGTTTCCGCTTAAACGCGAAATGGACGTGGCGGTGGTCAACGCGATGGCAGGCGGTATCGTGTGTGCGATCATTGTGGCGCTCGGCTTGTTTATGATTGTGTTTGCCGAACACGCGCGCAAGCGTATGCAGGCGCGTGAAGAAAAAGCCAAGTCGTTTTTGAGTGCGACGGGGGGGTATAATCGCGACGGATATCGCGAGGAATACGGCGGTGCTACGCAGATGCATATCGACGAAGTGTATGATATGAAAAACGTGGGCGCGGAAACTTTGCAAGAACAGAAAAAATAAAATCGGAGAGTTGGTATGGAAATCGTAAAATTGTATCCCGAGTGTAAAGACAATATTTGGGGCGGCGTAAAATTGAAGGAAAAGTACGGCAAGCAGACGGACAAAGATCCCGTCGCGGAGAGCTGGGAGCTGTCCTTCCACAAGGACGGACCTACCCGTCTGGAAAACGGCGCGACGTTGCAGGATACGGCGACGGAGCAGGATTTGGGTAAAAACTGTAAAGATTTTCCCTTTTTCCCGATGTTGGCAAAACTGATCGATGCAAAGCAAGACCTGTCTGTGCAGGTACACCCTTCGGACGCGTACGCGTTAAAGAATGAGAATAGCTTTGGTAAGACGGAGATGTGGTATATCGTCGAGGCGGAGAAAGGGGCTGGGATCTATTTGGGATTCAAGCGCGACGTGACGAAAGCGGAATATGAAACCGCGATCAAAAACCATACGCTTACCGATCTTTTGAACTTTTTTGAGGTACAGGCAGGGGAGTGTTATTTTATCCCGTCGGGTACGATTCACGCGATCGGTTCGGGGTGTTTGATTTGCGAAATTCAGCAAAACAGCAACCTGACGTACCGCGTGTACGATTACGGCAGAAAGGACAAGAACGGGAAAGAGCGCGAGTTGCACGTGGAAAAGGCGTTGAAGGTGACGGCGCTCGAAAAATACGAATACGATCCGCTCTCGATCGCGACGGCGCAGGGTGAACTGTTAGGGATTAGCCGCTATTTCACGACGACGGCGGTGTGCGTTTCGGGGGAAAAGAGCCTTTTTGTCGATAAAAACACGTTCAAATGTGTGACGTGCGTAAGCGGTGAGGGTACGATCGACGGCAAAAAGGTGACGTTGGGGGATAGCTGGTTTGTGCCGGCTGGCAGCGGCGAAGTCCTTTTGACGGGGAATATGCACCTCATTGCCTATGAAGTGCGGAAATATTACGTGGGGATCGATCTTGGCGGTACGTTCATCAAGGGCGGTATCGTGGACGATCTGGGCAATATCATCTATGAAGACAAAGCGCCTACGGAGAGTGACAAAGGCGCGGAACAGGTCGCGGAGAACATCGCGGCGCTCGTAAAGAAATTGCTTGCCAAAGTGGGGCTGGGCACGGACGACGTGGAGGGCATCGGTATGGGGGTTCCCGGTATGATCGACAGTAAAAACGGGAACGTGATCTATTCGAACAACTTGGCGTGGAAGGATTTTGCGATCGGGCCGAAAGTGGCTGCACTCACGGGCTTGCGTGTGAAAATTGCGAACGACGCCAACGTGGCGGCACTCGGCGAAGTGAAATTCGGCGTAGCCAAAGGCTATGAAAATGCGATTTTGTTGACGCTTGGCACGGGCGTAGGTGGCGGTATCGTCGTGGACGGCAAGCTGGTGGAAGGCAACAAGTCTGCCGGTGCGGAGCTGGGGCACGCAGTCATCGTGGCTGGCGGCGAACAATGCACTTGCGGTAGAAAGGGGTGTTTGGAGGCGTATGCGTCGGCGACGGCAATTATTCGCGATACAAAACGCGCGATGGAGGCGAACCCGAACAGTAAGATGTGGGAGATCGGAGCGCTTGATAAGGTGACGGGTAAGACTGCGTTCGATTATAAGGACGTGGACGAGTACGCCAAAGCGGTTGTGGACAGGTATATTGCAAACCTCGCTTGTGGTATTACGAATTTCGCCAACATTTTCCGTCCCGAAGTGGTGATTTTAGGCGGCGGCGTATGCGCGCAGGGCGACGAGCTGGTAAAACCGTTGCAGGTACAGCTGAACAAAGAGTTGTTTGCAGGAGAGTTAGGACCGCAAGTGCCTATCGTTATCGCGCAGCTGGGAAATTCGGCTGGGCTTTTGGGCGGCGCGGCGTTATTGATGGAATAAAATTTGCGCAAGCGGCGCGATCTCGATCGCACCGCTTGCGTATATCCGCAAAGTACGGAAAACTTTTTTGATAAAACTTAAAAAAGAGCGCAAAAACAGTTGACAAATTTTTGAAAAAATTCTATACTATATAAGCACTTTGCCGAAGGGCGAAGAAAAATAGAATAGAAAACAGATGCACTGTTAGCTCAACTGGATAGAGCGTCGGTCTACGGAACCGAAGGCTAGGAGTTCGAACCTCTTACGGTGCACCAGGAAAACGGATCACGGTTTGCGCCTTGATCCGTTTTTCCTTATCTTACGGAAATATACGCAGATGGCAAAGAAAGGTTTTTATACAAGCAAATATTTTCATCTGATAATCTGCGCGGCGTTGGCGATCGCAGCGGCGTTGATTTTGCTGCCGTTCGGCACGTCCGAAAAACAGTCTGGGCACGATCTAAAATATCACTTGGGCGTGATACGTGCGCTCTCGGCTGCTTGGGAAAAGGGTGATTTCTTTGGTAAGCTCGTCGAGCTGGTAGGCGGTGATTACGGGTACGGTACGGGGCTGTTCTATTCCACGCTCCCGGCAGGGCTTTGCGTTTTATTGATGCAGGTGTTTTCTCTGCCTGTGATGTGGGCGCTGTACGTAGAGCTGTTCTTGCTCTTTTGCAGCGCGTCCATCATCGTGTATTTCTTTCTTCGCAGAGTATTTAACAGCAACGCACTTGGCGCGATCGGGGCGACGGTGTATCTGTGTCATCCCTATTTTTGGTGGGATTTGTACGTGCGCTTTGCGTTTAGCGAAATCTTTTTAATGCTCGCAATGCCGCTCATTGTTTGGGGCGTGTACGAGCTGTTGTATCGCAACAATCCGCGCGCATTTTTGCCGTTGTTTATCGTGGGCTATACGCTTTCCATATACGCGCATTTGACGATGACGGTGTATATCACGTTGCTAATCGCAGTGTGGTTGCTTATCGATTGCAGGCGTGTGTTCAAAGGGAAAAACGTGTTGTATTTCGCAATCGGCGCGGCGGTGGTGGGTTTTCTCACGGCGAGCTATTATCTGCCGATGCTGGTCAATTACGGGGTCACCGCAACGGATGGTATGAGCAAAACGCCCGCGCAAATGGAAGTGAACACCAAAAAATATTTTACCGAAGAAATTCTGATGTGGGATTATAAATTTGCGGTGGGGCTGTCGGTGATTTATGCGCTTTGGTACGTGTTCTTGGCGCGAAGAAAACGCACGGCAGGCAGGACGGCGCTGTTTGTGTGTTCGCTACTCGTGCCCGTGCTGTTCACGCATTATTTCCCGTGGCAATATATGCCCAATTTTTTGCGGATGATTCAATACACGTTCCGCGTGTTGCTCTTGGGGTGTATGCTTGCGCCGTTGCAGGTGTGCGTGCTGATACAGCAAATTTTTGGATCGCTGTTAGAAAGACGGAAACGGTTGCGCGGCGCGCCGAACGCCGCGCCCGAGTCTGCGGAGATTATCCGCAGACAAAAAAACTTTGTTTGGAAAAATCTCGTCAAATTCATACCGATGGTGCTGCTCTGTGCAGGGTTTGCCTATTGCGGCACGGTGGGTGTATCGCATAACCGCGCGATGCTTTCCGCGTACGATCAAGCGGCTACGAGCGCGAACGTGGCACTGGACGAGCTGACGGGACGTAGTGAATTTTACGCGCTGGGCGCTGGAAAACACGGCGATTATTTTCCGAAGAATTGCAAATGGGCTTACGTGTCTACCCGTTTGGTGGGAGAGATCGTTTCCAATACGAATTTGAAAGTGTCGGAGCTTGCCGATTATCGCGCGCTTGAGCAGGTGTCTTTTGTTGTGCCTAAGACGGAGAACGGGTACGTGGTGCTCAACGTGCCGTACGAAATGTTCGACGGCGTGGAGATTTTCCGTTTCCGCACGACGAGCAGTAATCGGCGTATCGGGATTACGGCGGAGCAGTATGACGGCGGCGCGAAAACGCTGCTGACGGTGGCAAACGACGGGAACGAGAGCAAGGTGATTTTGTCGTATAAAAACGCGCCGTTATTCAAGGCGTATCTCTCGGAAAAAGCCTTTGGTGTTTTGGCTTTGTCGGGGGACGTGACCGCGACGAACCTTCAAAAAGAACGCGCAGGCAAATATTCTGTGGACGTGACGGCTGGGGCAGACGGCGGCGTTTTAGAGCTCCCTTCCTATTATTATAAGGGGTATCGTTTGACGTTGGTGACGGGGGACGGTAGGCGCGTTTCGATCACGCCGATACACGGCAGAAACGGTTTTTTGGAAGTGGAAATCACGGAGAGCGGCAGACTGTACGTGGAATTTTCCGCGCCCTATTTGACGGCGGCGAACGCGCTGACGGCGGTGGGCGTTGCGCTCTTTGGCGGCGTTGTCGTTTGGTGCGTACTTTGCAAAACAAAAAAGGAAATCAAAACCGAAAAGGAATAAAGAAGCGGCTATGATCAAGGATTTTTTGAAAGAAAAACAGAATACGAAAAAATTTCACGCGGCGGTCTGCGGGCTATTATTCCTGATTGCAGCGTTGGAATTTTTGCCGCTGTTATTTTCCAATCTGCAATCGGGGCACGATTTGAAATATCATTACGGTGTCATTAGAAGTTTGTCCGCGGCGTGGGATAAAGGTAATTTTTTTAGCAAAGTAATGGAGCTTATCGGCGGCGATTACGGGTATGGTACGGGGCTGTTCTATTCCACGATCCCTGGCGGATTGTGTGTGATTTTGATGAAAACGCTCGGGCTTTCGATGATCGGCAGTATTTACGTCGAGCTCGTCTTGCTGTTTGCCGCAGGCGGTATTGTCGTCTATTCTTTCCTGCGCAGAGTCTTTGGTGACGGGCGCACGGCGGCGATCGGCGCGGTGACGTATATTCTGTTCCCGTATTTCCTGTGGGACGTGTACGTGCGTTTTGCCTTTTCGGAAATCTTTTTATTGCTCTCGATCCCGATGATTGCGTGGAGTGTGTACGAGCTGTTTTACAGAAAAAATTATGCGGTGTTTTTCGCACTGTTCGTGCTCGGCTTTGCGCTTTCGATTTTCCTGCACCTGACAATGACGGTGTACATCGCGCTGTTTTTGGCGGTGTGGCTGCTGGTGCATTTCAAACAGACGTTCACGAAGAAAAATCTCGCCGCTCTTGCAGGCGCGGCGGCGATTGCCGTGCTGCTTTCCGCGACGTATCTATTGCCTATGTTTTCTAACTATGCGGTAACGGAAACGGAGAAGATGGGTAGAAGCGCAAAGACGCTTTTTTATAATAGCCTTGGTGGGTTTGGGAATTTTTATCTGCTGACGGGCTTTGCATACGTCTCGCTAGTGGGGATGGTATATGCGATAAACTATTTCCGCACGGAAAAAGAAAAACGGGTGAAGGATAGACTGTCTTTAATTGTGTTGTGGGGACTGCTGCTCGGTATGTATTCTCCGTTTTTTCCATGGGGGGCATTACCCAAGGTTATGGGTATGATTCAATATCCCTTCCGCTTAATGATTATCGGGGGGATTTTGATTTCTTTGCAGGTGGCAACTCTCGCGAACGGGAAATTGTGTGGCGACGTGCTGACGAAATCGAAAACAGGAAATAGCGATTTCAAGACGAAAAATACCCTTGGAGAAACGCTTGCAATACATAAAAATAACGTATGCAAAGATAAAAAATGGCAAAAAATTGCGGTGTGGTTTTGTGGTTTGCTTTGTGTCGCCAACGTAATCGGTATGCCTTTTTCGCTCTTCCGCAGAGTTTTGTCCACTACGGACGTCAACTCGCCAATGGCACAGGTTTCGGGGTTTGAAGAGTTCAATGGATTAGGTGTACGCAAAAACGGGGATTATTTTCCTAAGGGGTGTACGAGTGAATACGTTGCAAGTCGCTTAAATAGCAGTTTGATCTCGAATACGGACGTGCGCAATTACGAGCTTGCTGATTACGATGCGTTACAGCAGCTCTCGTTTGTGGCGGAAAAAGGTGGATATGCCGTGCTCGATATTCCGTATGCGCTCTTTGACGGCGTTGCGCTCTACCGCTTTGAAAAGGCTTATACAAACGCGAGGTTGCCGATTACGGCGGAAAGCTATGACGGCGGTGCACAGACAAAGCTCATCTTCCCCACGTATGACAAGGAAAGTAAAATCATTTTGTACTATAAGGACGCGCCGTTATTCAAGGCGTATCTCTTGGAAAACGCCTTTGGCGTTTTGGTTTTGTCGGGGGACGTGACCGCGACGAACCTTCAAAAAGAACACGCAGGCAAATATTCTGTGGATGTGACGGCTGGGGCAGACGGCGGCGTTTTAGAGCTCCCGTCCTATTATTATAAAGGGTATCGTTTGACGTTGGCGACGGGGAACGGTAGGCGCGTTTCGATCACGCCAATGCACGGCAGGAACGGATTTTTGGAGGCGGAAATCACGGAGAGCGGCACGTTGTACGTGGAATATTTTGTGCCGTATTTAACGATGGCAAACGCCCTGACGGCGGTGGGCGCGATCACGCTTGGCAGCGTTGTGGTCGGGCTTGTGCTCTGGCAAAAGAAAAAGAAAGACGAATAAAAAGGACGGCCCTGATGGTAAGTCGGGGCTGTTTTTTCACGGGTTTTTCTCTGCGGACATATATTGTATGGAGAGCGTTTTGCGCTCTTGTATTATCAGGAGGGAAAAATTTTATGTATTGTCATCAAAATGAAAACACGTGCGGCTGTTTCGGCGGCTGCGCGTCGTCGGCAAACGGCGTGTATATTAATCCGATTCCCCGTTATATCGCAGGGCCAATCGGTCCGGCTGGTCCTGTCGGTCCGCAAGGTCCACAAGGCGAAGTAGGCCCTGCCGGTCCGGCTGGTCCGCAGGGTGAACAGGGCGTTCAAGGCGTACAAGGGGTACAGGGCGAACAAGGCGTTCAGGGTATCCAAGGCATACAGGGCGAACAAGGTCCGCAAGGCGAACAGGGTATTCAGGGCGAAGTAGGTCCTGTCGGTCCTGCTGGTCCACAAGGGGAACAAGGTCCTGTCGGTCCTGCTGGTCCACAAGGGGAACAAGGTCCTGTCGGCCCTGCTGGTCCGCAAGGTGAAGTAGGACCTGCTGGTCCACAAGGTCCGCAGGGTGAGCCTGGAGTGGTGACGCCTGCGGCGGCGGTAGCGGACACGGTGGCTACGGACGCGACGACGGTCACCAACGCGGAGAAGATCAATGAGATTTTGGCGGCTCTCCGTGCGGCAGGCTTAATGGAAACGTAATATTGTAAACAAAAAAACCGAAGTCGAAAAGACTTCGGTTTTTGTTTGTGATGTAGCTTACTCGCCTTTGAAGGGGAGAAGAGCCGTAATTCTTGCACGTTTGATAGCCGTTGCAAGGATTCTTTGGTGTGCTGCGCACGTACCGCTCATTCTACGGGGCAGGATTTTGCCGCCTTCCGTGATGAATTTTTTAAGACGGTTTACGTCTTTGTAATCGATTGCGTCCAGTTTTTCCTGGCAGAACGCGCAAACCTTTTTACGGGGCGCTTTCTTAAATGCCTTTTTAACAGGTGCTTTTTCTTCCATAATTTTACTCCTTTAATTATTTGGCTGTCCGCTCTATTTAGAACGGAATATCGCTGTCGTCGTCCATCGCTTGCAAAGTAGGTTTCTTCTTGGGCGCAGACGCACGAGGCGCGTCGGCAACGTCGTCAAACGAATCGCTGGCTTTCGGTGTCAGGAATTCGCAATCTTGTACGATGATATCCACAGCATTACGTTTTACGCCTTGGTTATCTTCATAGTTGCGGATCTGAATACTACCCGTGACAGCAACCTTGTTGCCTTTTTTGGTGTAGCGTGCGATCGTTTCTGCCAAACCACGCCAAGCGGTGCAATCAAAGAAATCAGCCTGTCTTTCGCCCTCGGACGAAGAGTAGGGTCTTTGCACAGCGATACCAAAACGGCACATTGCAACGCCGGAAGGGGTTTCGCGCAGTTCAGGATCGCGCGTCAAGTTTCCGATCAAAAATACTTTGTTCATTTCTTTTCCCTCTTATCTACTTAGTTGAGCTTCGTGATCAAGCGTCTAACGATATCTGCGTCGATGAGCGCGATACGCTTCAGCTCTTCTACGACTTTCCCGTCAGCTTCGAACGTCATCAGAACGTAGTATGCTTCGTTCTTGAAGTTGATAGGGTATGCGGTTTTCTTCGTACCCCACTTGTCCGAGCCAGCAACGGAACCGCCCATAGACGTAACAACGTTTTCGAACTTTGCAACTTTCGCTTCTTTTGCTTCGTCGCTAAGATCGTTGTTGATCAGATAGAGCATTTCGTATTTAGCCATAATTTCCACCTCCTGGTCTTATTCGGCACGCGGTTGCGTGCAAGGTTATAACGACTATTCGCATAGCCGTGTAGAGATATTATAACCGATTACGGAGAAATAGTCAATCGTTTTTTGCGCTTTTTTGGAAGAAAAAGGGGGGATTTTGTAAAAAAGAACACCCGAGCGCATTCGTTCGGGTGTTCGCTGTTTTTTGTTGTTAGAGCACGCCTGAAATATTGCCTTGGATGGCATTGAGCACCAAGGACAGATATTGCGATACCTGCAATACGTTGAGATCGCCGACGGTTGCATCGTCGATCGTGCCGTTATCGTCCGTATCGACAATCGTCGTGATGCCCGTGATAGCTTTTACCTGCGTCGAGAAATCTACGCCTGCAATTCTGTACACCAGCTCTGCGTTCAACGTCTCTTCGTCGAGATGCGCTGCCAGTTTATCGTCGTGCAAATCCCACAGCGTTGCCTCTTCGATATTGTTGTGCATATTTTCGATCATCGCCGCCATATCCGACACTTTGTACTTGTCGGGAGCAACGTAATCCTTGTTCGGAGGGTTTTCGACTGATTCGTCCGTGTTATGCGTCAACAGATATTTCCAAGTACCAGCAATATTGCCGTGCTCGTCGTATTCCATCGTATCTTCAAAGAGCTGTACAACGGTGAGATTGTCAATATCGCTCACCATCGTCCCGATAGTGGAAGTCTTCAAGTGCTTGAAATAGAAATCGCTGTCGGGGTCTTCGATGCCGAGAATTTCGCAGATCTTTAATTCGTTGATCGTTTCTTCGTCCAGCTCGTTAAGTTTGTAAGAGCCGAGCTGTTCCAGAACGGGAATACCGCTTACTTCCAGCAGCTGATTGAGCTGCAAATTCGTGATTTTATCTTTGAGCAAAGTAGAATCTTTCAGATCGCCGAGTTTAAGATCCATAATTTGCGTTAAGATGGGATCGGTGGTCGATTCGATGCCCAACGCGTCTTTTACCTTAATGCCGTCGATGAACGCCGCGTCGATTTCGCCCAGCTTTTTGGTTGCCATATACTTAAACAGGGGGTGGTCGATTTCAATGACTTCGGACAGCTGCAAATCGTTGAGTGCGTTCTCAATCGCTGCATTATCGACCTGATCCAACGGCGTGCTTGCCAACTTGCCCAAGATGGGGTGTGCGTCCGCGTCGATTACGTCGCCGATCGTCAGCTCGCTCTTTAATGCGCCTTCGGTGAAATCGCCTACTTTGTAGTTTGCGAACGTCGCCAAAATGCCTTCGTCCGTTGTCTTAATACCCAAAACCTGCCCGATGGTCAGCTGTTCTTTGATGTACGTTGCGTTCAAATCGCCGATCTTTGCGTCTTTAAGCGCTGCAAAGAAGTCCGTTTCCGCATCCGCGCCGAGCGCGCTGGGCAATACTTCGCCCACCGTCAAATTCTGCACGTTGGCTTCGGTAAGATGTGCGATCGTCCAAGGATTGCCTGCGTCGTCTTTCTTGTTTGCCAAGGACGCGATCAAACCCGTGTCTCCTGCATTGACGTTCAGAACGCTGGACAGCTTGATCGATTTGATCTTGCTTTCGCTGATTTCGCCGATCTGCCATTCGCCCATTTCCGCCAACACGCCTTCCGTGCCTACGTCAATGACGTCTTTAAGTTGGAGTGAATTGATCTTTTCTTGTTTGCCAAGATCGGAAACGTACCAGTCTTGGATTGCGACAAGGAGTTTAGGGGAAGTTGCCGTCAATTCGAACACGTCGCCCACTTTCAGGTCGTTGACGAATTCGGTGAGATTGCCTTTGCGGATATCGCCGAAGGTGCGTTCGCTATACGGAGCGCCCGTATCGGGATCGATCTGCCAGTCGATATATTTTTTGCCGTTCTCTTCCGCGATGACGTAATGTTTGCCAGCCGTACCGTAAATGAGCGATACGGTGAGCGCGTCTGCGTTCGGATCGAAAATATCTACCGTGAAGATGGTGGAAAGGGGAATATCTTCCAAAATCGTATTCACTTCGTCCGGATCCATCAACGTTGCAACGGTGGTGAAAGGCTTGCCGCCTGCTTTGGCAACAATCTTGTTGTTGCTATCGTATTCGAAATCGACGTCGTACGTGCCGTACGCAAGGGACACCATCAAGCTGTCGCTCTTCTCCACGTCTTCTTTCGTGGTGATACCAAGGAGTGCGCCGACCTGTACGCCCTGCAATACTGCGTCGGGGGAGTCGAGCAATTCGCCGAGCGTGGTGAAAGGCTCGCCGCCTGCCTTGGGAATAATGTTATCGTCTGCATCGTATTCGAAATCGACGTCGTACGTACCGTATGCGATCGCGATCATCATATCGTGTTCGCCGCTATCTACGTCTGCTCTCGTCTTGATACCGAGCAGTGCACCGAGCTGGATTCCGTCCAAAATTTGGTCGGAATGATTGATGAGCTCGCCGAGTGTGGTAAAATCCTTACCGCCGTCTTTTGCGATAATATTGCCGTTAATATCGTATTCGAAATCAACGCCGTACGTGCCGTATGCGAGCGCAACGAGCATTTCGTTACCGTCCTTTTCCGCTTCCGTTCTCGTCGTGATGCCGAGCATCGAACCGAGCTGAATGGAATTGAGCACGTCGTTGGGGTTTTCAATGAGTGAGCCGAGCGTGGTGAATTCCTTGCCGCCGCTCATCGGGATGACGTTGTCTTGCGCGTCGTATTCGAAATCGACGCCGTACGTACCGTATGCGAGCGCGACGAGCATTTCGTTGCCGTCCTTTTCCGCTTCCGCTCTCGTGGAGATACCGAGCAGCGAACCGAGCTGAATACCGTTCAAAATATCGTTCGGTTCGTTGATGAGCGCGCCGAGCGTGGTAAATTCTCTGCCGCCGTCTTTGGGAATAATCGTGCCGTCAAGGTCGTATTCAAAATCGATACCGTACGTACCGTATGCGAGCGCGACGAGCATTTCGTTGCCGTCCTTTTCTGCGTCCGTTCTCGTCTTGATGCCGAGCATCGCACCCAGCTGTACGTTGTTGAGCACTTCGTCGGGAGAGCTCATCAGATCGCCGAGCGTGGTGAAATCCTTGCCGCCGAGCACGGGTGTGACTTTGCCGTTTTCAAAGGTGTAATCGACGCCGTACGTACCGTATGCGAGCGCAACGAGCATATTGTTATTGTCCGATTCCGCCGCCTCTTGGCTGTTGATGCCGAGCAGAACGCCCAGCTCCAGCTTTCCGATGATCGCCATCGGATCGCCGTCGCCCATAAACGAGCCGAGTGCGAGCGATTGTTGTTTTACGTATTCGATAATGCCTTCGGAATTGACGGTGAACGCCGTATAGAAGGTCATACTCTTGCTTTTGCTGGGTTGCAGCTGATACAGAAGATCGCCGTAGGACGAATAGAACGCGAACGCGTCACCCGATTTGCTGATATATCCGCCGTCTTCCGTTTCCCAAACTTCGCCGTTGTATTTGTAAACGGTTTCGTCCACACATACAAAAGTATCCGTTTGGTCGTCGTACGTGTAGGTGATCGGGAGCATTTCAATTACGCCGTCGCTTTCCGTATAATTGATTTCTGCTCTACCAAAGAAGAGATTTTTCAGGATTGCGCCCGTCGATTCGTCTTCAAAGATATCGGGTTTGACTGCAAGCAAAACTTCGCCCAGCTGAATTTCCTTTACTTCGTCCATCAACAGGTCGGAGAATCCGGACAGGGGCGTAGCCATCAGTTCCATTTTGTCGAGAATAATGCTCTTTTCTTCGGCGGCTTGGACGAGCTCATCTACCGCTTTTTCCACCTGCGGAGAGATGGTAGCCAAGTCGTTGAACGTGAGCTGATTGCCCTTTTGCGCAATATCCACGATATCGCCAAGGGCATCTTTGAGTTTCATTTCGCCATAGCGATCGTCGAGATAACCCAGCTTGCCGTCTTCGCCGTTTTCGCCTTCCGTACCGAAGAGCATTTCGTACAGCCCAACGTTGGTAATCTTGTCGATCGTGTTCACCGTCTTTTCAACGGGACGGTTGACAATGAGCAGTACCGTGAGCGAAATGAGTGCGGGCAGGGTAATAAACCCGATTAAAAAGCCGAGTATAACAAAGGGCCAACGAGGGCGTTTTCTAGGTCGTCTGTTGCGTTTCTTTGGGTTATAATCGTCTTCGATATAAGCGTCTGCCATTATATGTACTCCTTTATAGGGATTTTTACGTGCTACTTACATTATATACTATAATAGGGCGAATTGCAAGCGTTTTTACAAAAAAGAAAAGGCAAGTTTTGTAAACTTGCCTTACGTATTCCACATAAAAGTCGGTTTTTGCGGAAAAAAAATAAATTATTTTCGCGATTAACAAAATTTGCCGTGCAACCTATCGCGCGAACGTGTTTAAGGCTCGGCTGATATTACGGCTTTGTATTGCGCGGAGCGCAATCAGAACAGGGGGATTTTCGCCAAATAGATTACATCGGGGCGATCCGCCGCATCTGCCTCTGCCAGTACGAACGCTTTTTTATGTATAATGCCGCCAGCCTTTTCGACGAGCGCTTCCAAACCGTGCAAGGACGCTCCTGTGGACACTACGTCGTCCACGATGCCGACCTTTTTGCCTTTCAGCAGGTCAACGTCGTGCTTGGAAAGATACATTTTTTGTTCCTTGCCCGTGGTGATGGACGATTCGATGACGATTTCGATGCCGTCCTGCATATACAGTTTTTTGGTCTTTCTTGCCACCGCGTAATAGCGTTGTCCCAGTTCTCTCGCAACACAATGGGTGAGTTGCAAGCCCTTGGATTCCGCCGTGATCAAAACGTCGCAATCGGCGAGCTCTTTGGCGAGTTCTTTGCCGCAATGCTCGGTGAGTGCGCTGTCGCCGTGCAGATTAAAAAAGGCGATCGAAATGCCGCTGGGCAGGGGCAAAATGGGCAAATGTGCGTCAAAACCGCGGATGTTAACCGTATGAAATTCCATAGCTCTCTCCTTATCTGGCGGCGGAAAATTCCGCCTGTTGATCTCTACACGAACAGTATAACACTTTTTTTTGAAAAAGTAAACGGTTTTTGGAAACTTTCCTTAATTATTTCTATACGGAAATTGCGGCAGGGGTTGACTTTTTGCCCGTTTCGGGGTATAATAGCGTAAAGGAAATATTTTTTTGAAAAAGGGAGAAAAATGCCGTGAACGAGATTACCGCTATCACTCCGCAGGCAAAGGACAAAACCCGTTGCAACGTGTACGTGGACGGGCGTTTTTGCTGTGGATTGACGCTCGAAGCGGTGATGAAGAACCGCCTGAAAACGGGCGTGATCGTCACCGAAGAACGGTTGGCGGAGATTCAGCTGGAAAGCGAGAAAAACACGGCGTTTGACAAAGCGCTTACGCATATTTCCGCTACACGGAAAACCGAGAAACAGGTGCGGACGTTTTTGGGGGGCAAGGGGTATTTGCCTGCCGTGATCGATTACGCGATCGAAAAACTCCGTTCTTATAATTTTTTGAACGACGGGGAATATGCCGAGGCATATGTGGAGAGCGTGGCAAAGCGCAAGGGCGGCAGGTTGATCCGTATGGAGCTACGTGGTAAAGGGGTGTCGGACGACGAAATCGACGTCGCACTCGATACGCTCGATCAGGAGACGGAGCTGGCTACCGCGACGGAGCTTTTGCAAAAATATATGCGCGGCAAGGTTTGCGATCAGACTACTTTGCAAAAGGCATACCGTTATTTGATGAGTAAGGGGTTTGATTACGAAGTGGCAAAGGCGGCACTCAAAACGTTGGGAGAGTTGGAGGATTGATGAACGGCAAGGGGATAGAACGGATACATTTTGACGAGATCGGCTCGACCAACGACTATGCAAAATCGTTGCGCGCGCATGGTGCGGACGTTGTGGTGACGGCGGATCGGCAGACGGGCGGCCGCGGCACGAAAGGCAGGGCATTTTCGTCGGAGACGGGGGGCGTGTACGTGACGAAACTCACTTTTCACGACGGTTTGTTGGCAAAAAACGCCTTTCAAATCATGGCAAGCGCGGCGGTGGCGGTGTGCGAAACTCTGGAATTTTACGGTTTGCGCCCCGTGATCAAATGGGTGAACGATATTTACGTGGAAGATAAAAAGATTTGCGGTATTTTGATCGAGAACGTCTTTTCGGGAGATAAAGTTAGCTCGTCTATCGTAGGAATCGGGCTGAACGTATGCAATGTATTGCCGACAGAACTGAAAAGCATTGCGACGACGATGGCACGTATTTTGCCAGCCCCTCCGACGGTGCAGGACGTACGCGAGCGGCTGATTGCAAATTTGTCCGCATCAAAGGGTGTGGAAGACTATTTGCAGCGAATCGGATATATGGGCAGGCGCGCCACGGCGATCGTTGGCGAAGAACACATACCCGTCACCCTGCTTTCGGTGGACGAAACAGGGGGATTGTGGGTGGAGATGGACGGCGAAAAACGGCGTTTTGCGGCGGCAGAAATCTCATTACAGGTATAAAAGGGGCAAGGTATGTACGTACTGACGAACAAACAAATGCGCGACGTGGATCGCTATACCATTGAAAAGCTCGGTGTGCCGTCCTTGACTTTGATGGAAAGGGCAGGGATTGCGCTCGCGGACGAGGCAGAGCGGCTTTCGCCCACAGGGAAGATCGTTTGCGTTTGCGGCGGCGGTAATAACGGCGGCGACGGTTTCGTATGCGCGCGGATATTACAGACACGGGGACGCGTCGTGACGACGGTGTGTTTTGCGGAGAAATTTTCAGACGATTGCCTTGTGAATAAAGAGAAATGGACGGCGTGCGGCGGCGAGATTTTGACGGCGTTTCCCGATCAGAATTTTGCGCTCGTGATCGATTGTCTGTTCGGTACGGGTTTGCGCGGCGGTTTGGAAGACGAAACGGCGTGTGCGGCGGCTTGGATAAACGAACAAAAAACCAAGGGCGCGAAAGTCCTGTCGGCGGATATTCCGTCGGGGCTTTGCGGCGATAACGGCTTGCAAAAAGGCGAAGGGGTGCGTGCCGACGTGACGGTGTGTATCGGCGAGATCAAGGCAGGCGTTTTGATGGCGGACGGTCTGGATTGCTCGGGTGAAATAAAACGCGCCGACATCGGGATTACACTCCCCGAAAAGGACTATGCACAGCTGCTTGATCGCGACACGGTGCGCACGATATTGCCCGTGCGGAAACGCAATTCGCACAAGGGCAGCTACGGCAGGGCGGCGATTGTCGCTGGCAGCGCGGAATATACGGGCGCGGCGTATCTGTCTGCCGCAGCGGCGGCTTGCCTGCGTACAGGCGCAGGATATACCACGCTGTTTTTGCCCAGCGACGTTTTGCCCTATTACCTTTTGAAAGATCCCGAAGTGCTGCTGAAAAGTACGAACGACGGGGGACGGTACGCGTTCACGCAAGAAAACGGCGCGGAATTGCTCGCGTACGATACGGTGGCGTTGGGTATGGGTATGGGTTGCTCGGAAGATGTTGCGGCGCTCGTGGAATACCTGCTGTGCCATTATGAAGGCAGACTGCTGATAGACGCCGACGGGCTCAATAGCTTAGCGCGGTATAAAAAGGATTGCCTTGCCGCGCTATTTGGCAATAAAAAATGCGGCGTTTTGTTGACGCCGCACGTGAAAGAATTTTCCCGTTTGTCGGGTGTGTCGGTGGAAGAGGTCGTGGAACGGGGTTTGACTGCGCCCTGCGATTTTGCCGCGGAATACGGCGTGAACGTTCTTTTAAAAAATGCGTCGAGTATCGTGACAGACGGGGTACGTATCGCGTTGAACGTCACGGGGAACTCGGGGCTTGCCAAAGGTGGCAGCGGCGACGTGCTCTCGGGTGTGATTGCAGGGCTGTGCGCACAAGGGCTGTCGGCGTTTGACGGTGGACGGCTGGGCGCGTATCTCGTTGGGCGCGCAGCGGAGCTTGCTGCGAGCAAGCAGAGCGAATATGCGATGACGGCACGGGACGTAATTGCGGAACTGGGTAAGGCGTTTTTGGAGCTGGAAGATTAAGTTTCCGATTTGCCGAAAATCCGCACGAAGATCGCAACGAGCAATAGAGATGCGCTCATTACGATGTAATAATAGAAAAACGGCGTGAGCGTCGACAGCAATAAAATCAATCCAGCGCTCACCAAAAACCGTTTGGAATTGCGTTTGGAAAACCAGAGCTGCCAACGGTGGCGCTTTCCGCTCGGCGCGTCGTCGCCGAGATACGCCTTGGGCAACGCGTCGGCATTTTTTAGCAGTACGAACACGTCTTCGCCCGTTTGCACGCAAATATGCAGCCGCTCGCACAGCGCACGTGCAGGTTCTTCTATTGTGCCGCAGAGCAAGATTTTTTCCTTGCCCGTTTTCAGCCGCGCGTATTTGGCTACGTCGTCGGCGGTGACAGGCGAGAGCTTAAAATGCAAAAAATAAAACTGTGTATCGCTATGCAGGCGGAGCAGGGAAAAGCGTTTCAGGGATGTTTCTTGTGTGTGCGCGTCCTTTGTAGACGGTGCTTTGGCGCGTGCGCTTTTGGTGAGCGCACCGCGAAAAAATTCCGTTTTTGCACCGTCGCTTAGCAAGGCGAGATGGAGCAAAAGTTTTTGTTTTTCCTGCTCGTCCGATCGTTTTAATAGGAGATTTTTGCGCTTGTCTTGCAGGTACGCGCCGACGGACGAAGAAATCAATCCGCCGCAAAGTGCCGCCAAAAACAGAGAGAACCAAAACCCGAGATAGAGAAAACGGAATAGGCACAGACACAGCAGCGTGGACGAAAGAAAGGTGAATAGTAGATCGGAAAAAAAGGCAAATCGTTTCATATTTGCATTTTTGCCGAAAAAATCTGCGGCTAAACCTTGAAAAACGTGAAAAAATGTAGTATAATGGCTTTGGGTAGGCAAAGAGATGAAAAAGATAGCGATTTTTGGCGGATCGTTCGATCCGGTGCATACGGAACACGTCCGTTTGGTGGAGGCGGCAATCGAGAGGCTTGGTTTGGACAGGCTGTTCGTAATGCCTGCTTTTGCACCGCCGCATAAGCGTGGTAAAACACTCGCGCCCGATACGTACCGATTAGAGATGTGTCGGCTGGCTTTTTCGCATCTGGACAAAGTGACAATCAGCGATTACGAAATCACCCAAGGTGGGACGAGCTATACCTATCGCACCTGTCGGCATTTTCGTTTAGAGTACCCCGACGCGGAGATTTTTTGGCTGGTGGGGACGGATATGCTGCGCGATTTTCCCTCTTGGAAAGAGCCGCAGGATATTTTGCAAAACGCCACGCTCGGCGTGTGCGCCCGAAATGAGACGGACGGCTGGGAACAGGACGAGCAGGCGGCGTTTGAAAAACGATTTGGAAAGCGGTTCGCGCTCGTTGGGTATAACGGCGCGCCCGTGTCTTCGACGGAGATTCGGCTTTTGACCGCCGCAGGACAGTCTATTGATGGTCTTGTTCCGCAAAAGGTGGCGGAGTATATCGCGACGAAGGGTTTGTACGCGATCCCGTTTGCCAAGGAGGCACTCTCGCTCGAAAAGGCGGAGCGTGCGGCGCACAGCGTACGCGTAGCCCGTTTGGCGATGGCCAAAGCAAAGGAATTGCATCTGGACGAACGATCGGTGTTGACGGCGGCGTTATTGCACGATTGTGCGAAAAACCTGCCTGCAAACTCGGCTTATTTGGACGGTTTTACGCCGCCGACGGTGTGGGGGGAGATCCCTGCGCCCGTTTTGCATCAGTATCAAGGTGCGTACGTGGCGGAAAAACATTTTGGCGTTAGTGATCTAAACGTACTCAATGCGATTCGTTATCACACGAGCGGCAGACCGAATATGTGCGAAATGGAAAAGCTCATCTTCCTTGCGGATATGCTGGAAGACGAGCGGCATTATACGGGCGTGGACGAATTGCGCACGCTCTTTTGGGATAAAGGGCTGGATACGTGTCTTGCCGAAGCACTCTATCAGACCTTATTGTTCTTGGAGAGCAAAGGCGGTGCGATCTATCCGCTCACGCGTGCGGCGTATGAATTTTATAAGGATAAAAGATAATATTTAAGATAAGGAGAAGAATATGGCGGAAATCACCAGTAAAGTTTTGGCAGTCGAAGTATGTAAGGCACTCGCGGACAAGCTCGGTAAGGATATTGTGGCGATGTACGTGCGCGAAAAGACGGATCTTTGCGATTATTTCGTGATCGCGAGCGGTAGCAATGCGCCGCAAATCCGTGCAATGGGCGAGCGCGTGGAAGAGCTCGTAGAGAAGAATTTGGGGCTTGTCCCTACCCGTACGGAAGGGGTGCGTGACGGCAGATGGGCAGTCATCGATTACGGCGACGTCATCGTGCATATTTTTAACGACGAAACCAGGCTGTTCTATCATCTCGAACGCCTGTGGAAAGACGGTGGCAATTTTGCGCGTTTTGACGATAAAACGGGCGATCTCGTCACCGCGGATTAAAACGCGAAAGCAGTAAAAAGACGGCATACGGTACGCAATCACTGCACTTTTTGTGGTGTATTGCGTTTGTTTTGCGCTCTACTTAAAACGGATTTCTTTTGGTTCGCCGTAGCTCGGTCTGCTACGGCGGCGTTTTTTTTCTACAATATAATAGATGGGCTCTACGGGCGTAGGCTGGGGCGCAGGCGGTTTTTCTTGGTTTTTTGTAGGATTTTGCGGTTGTGAGCGGTCGTAGAGCCTCCAACCGCGCACGGCGAATTTCGCGGCGTGTACGCCGACAAAGCAAAGTAAAAACAAAAGAGTGAGCGAGCCAAACCCCGACCAAAAGGGGACGAGCAGGTTTTGTGATACGAAACATTTCATACGTACAGTATAACGGGCGCGTGCTATCATAATTTGGAAAAAACAGGAATAAACGCACGGAGTTTGTCGCATAATCAAGCTATGGAAAGCAAACAGGAAAATCAAAACGGTCTTACGAAAGGTGCGGCGGCTTTGGGAACGGAGCAGGACGGTGTGGTGATCTCCACCAAAGAGGCGGCGGAATATTGCGAGTATAAAAAGCAGAGAAAGCGTGCAGATATACGCAGTGCGATGTTAAAATCGGAAGGGGTGCTCACCGAAAACGGCGAGGCAAAAAAAATTTGCGATCGCGCGGTGAAATACCGTCAGGCGGCGGTGCGTATGACGCCGTCCGCGCTCGAATACGTCCGTCCTTGGGTGGCGGCGAGCGGCGTAAAGGTCGATTGTCTTATCGGCGGCGACGGGGAGACTTTGTCCAAGGTCAAGGCGTACGAGGCGAAGTGTGCGCTGCGCTTAAAAGCGCAGGAATTGACGGTGACGGTATCGCCGTCAATGCTGGCGGAGTGTCGCTACGGCGGTATTAAAAAGGAGCTCAAACGCCTGCGCCGTGCGTCGGGCAAGGCGGTGTTAAAGGCGCGCCTTGGTCAGCGGATCTCGGCGGAACGTTTGGCGCGCGTATCCAAGATCTGTGCAGAAGTGGGTGTGGATTATCTTTCCTTGCCGTTCTACGAGGGGTGTGAACGGGCGAAATCGGGTTTGTCGGGCGGATGCCGTTTGGAGATTTTCGGGGTGGAGAGTTTGGACGAATACCGTGTTTTGTCGGCGGCAGGCGTGGAGCGTATCGTGACCGAGCGCGTGGAAGAGATTCAATCGGCGTGGCTGAAAGAAGTGGACAAGATCGCGTTCCCAAAGCATATGCCAAAGGAAGAACGGGCGGAACGGCAAGAAACCGTTGAAAAGCAGGGAACGGTGAAAGAGAAGGAGCATAAGAACGAAAGCGAAAACAAGAGCGAATGGGAGAAACAAAACGATTATGAGTGCCGTTTGGAAGGAGCGGAGCTGAAATTTTTATAAAGGAGAACGGTGGGCGGCGCGTGCAATCACGCGCCGCCGATATTTTTGATAAAAGGCGTGGGACGTGTCTAAACGAATAGACATAAACCGCCGATTTTGTGCATACGATAACGGTATGAAACGACTGTTTTTCGTATGGGTATTTGGGGTGACTGCCGCATTCTTTGCAGCGGTGATTTTGTGCGTGCAAACGTTATTTTTGCCGCAGAGCGTCGGGGCGTTCGACGACGGGGGTATGCGTGTTGTCATTGACGCGGGGCACGGCGGCGTGGACGGAGGCGTCAGCGGTATCGAGACGGGGGTAAAAGAGAGCGATCTCAATCTTGCCATTTCGTATGCAATAAAGGCAAAGCTGGAAGAGCGAGGGTTTGAGGTGATTATGACGAGAAAGACGGAAGGTGGCTTGTACGGAGCGCCGACGAAAGGATTTAAGAAACGGGATATGCAAAAGCGCAAGGAGATCATCGAAAAGGCCGCGCCTGCGCTGGTGATTTCCGTGCACCAAAATTTTTATCCCTCGCGCGCCGTTCGGGGCGGACAGGTGTTCTATAACGCCGCAGATAAAAACAGCGAGATTTTGGGTAAAACCTTGCAGACGTGTCTAAACGAACTCTATCAAACGGCAGGTGTGAAGGATCGAAACGCAAAGGCTGGCGAATATTTTATGCTGCAAAGCACGGCTTATCCGTCCGTGATTGTGGAGTGCGGTTTTTTATCCAACGCTGCCGATGAAAAATTGCTGTGCTCGGACGGGTGGAAAAATCGTTTGGCGGAGCAAATCACGTCGGGAGTGATCGAGTATTTTTCGGGAAATATCGCCTAAAAAAGAATAAAAAACGGACACGTTGTTCGCGCGGCGAAAAAATTCCGTTTCCGCATAGCGGAAAGATATGCGCGTTCGCGCGAAAAATATTGCAGAAACGCTTGTATTTTTTTTGGGGATATGGTATAATAAGACGATTAGAAAAACGGAGCGGAGAAAAAGATGCTGACGGAGAGAGCGATTTTGACGAAAACGGAAGCGGCGCAGATCAACGTCGTCACGCTGGCGTTCGTGGGGGATTCGGTGTATTCGCTATACGTGCGCGAGCGGTTGACGCTGGACGTGGGCGGTAAATCGTCCGACCTGCAAAAGAGTGCGGCACGCATCGTATCCGCCAAGGGACAGAGTGCGTTTTTGGACAGGCTGTTGCCGCTGCTCACCGAAGAGGAATGCGACGTGTTCCGCCGTGCAAAAAACGCGAAAAAGGGCACGAAGAGCAAGAGCGCGAGTCATTTGGAGTACAACCGTTCGACGGGTTTTGAGGCGGTGCTGGGGTATCTGTATTTGACGGGCAACGAAGAGCGGATCAAAGAGCTGCTCGCCAACAGCGACGGAGCGGAATACAAGGCGGTGGAGAGCGTGCAGGCGTTCAAGCCCGTAAGGAGATAAGGTAATGAAAACGGAAGGAAGAAACGCGGTCATCGAGCTGCTGAAAACGGATAAGAATATCGAAAAAATCTTGCTCGAAAAGGGAGCGCAAGGCTCGCTCGGGTTGATTTTTGCGCAGGCGCGCAAAAAGGACGTTCGCGTGCAATTCGTCGATAAAAAGGTGCTGGATAAGGAGAGCGAAACGAAACGCCACCAAGGCGTGATCGCGTTCACGACCGATTACGAATATTACGATTTGGATGATATTATTGCGGAGAAAAAGAGCGAAAAGGGCGGTTTTATTGTGCTTTGCGACGGTATCGAAGACGTGCACAATCTCGGCAGTATTATCCGTGTGGCGGAGTGCGCTGGTGCGGACGGCGTGGTGATTCCTAAATCGGGCAGCGCGTCGGTGACGGAGAGCGTGATTCGCATTTCCGCTGGCGCGGCGGAGCATATGAAAGTGGCAAAAGTGCCCAACCTCAATCAAGCGGTGGAGAAACTGCAAAAGAGCGGCTACTGGGTGTATGCGTTGGAGGCAGGAGGCGAAGATATTTACAAGGAGAATTTTGCAGGGCACGTGGCGCTCGTGGTCGGCGGTGAAGATAGCGGCGTAAAACGCCTGACGAAGGAAAAATGCGATAAAATTTTGTCCTTGCCTTTGCAAGGCAAAGTGAATTCGCTCAACGCGTCGGTGGCGTTGGGGATAGCGGCGTACGAAGTGGTACGCAACAGGTTATAAGATAAAAATGGCGCAAAACGAGTACGGGAAACAATCGGATGAAAAGCTGGTAGAGCTTTCGAGATCGGGGGACAAGCAGGCAACGGAAGAGTTGCTGCTGCGTCACGCTGGCTTGGTGCGCGGTATCGCGCGCGGATTTTTCCTGATGGGCGGCGAAACGGAAGATTTGTTGCAGGAAGGCATGATAGGGCTGTACCACGCAATCGGAGATTACAAATCGGGAGCGGAGAGTAGCAGCTTTAAGAATTTTGCCTATCTTTGCGTTTCGCGGCGGATAATGGACGCGGTGAAGACGGCGGCGCGGAAAAAGAACGTGCCTTTGAATTACGGTTTGACGCTGTACGGGTTGCAAGCAGGCACGGCGGTGTCGCCCGAGGACGAAATGATTTTGCGTGACGAGCAACGCGAGTTCCGTCAAATGATGAGCAAGACTTTGTCCGATTTTGAATTCAAAGTGACGACGATGTATATGGACGGTATGTCCTGTGCGGAGATCTGTGAGAGCACGGGCAAGAGTGCGAAGAGTATCGATAACGCGATTCAGCGCAGCAAGCGGAAATTGCAATCAGTTTTGAAAAAATAACGAAAAGGCGAAAAACGAAGGAGAAAGAATATGGCATATCTCGCATTGTACCGTATGTTCCGACCGAGCACGTTGAACGACGTGGTACGTCAAGAGCATATCGTGACGGTGTTAAAAAATCAGATAGAAACGGGCAGAATTGGACACGCCTATCTCTTTTGCGGACCGCGTGGAACGGGTAAGACGAGTATCGCGAAAATTTTTGCAGCGGCAATCAATTGTCAGCACCCCGTCAACGGTTCGGCATGCGGCGAGTGTGAGGCGTGCAAAGCGCTGAAAGATCCGTCTAATCTGGATATTACGGAAATTGACGCGGCGTCCAACAACGGTGTGGACGAAATGCGTGATTTACGCGAAAAGGTGCAGTATCCTCCCGTTGCAGGCAGATATAAGGTATATATCATCGACGAAGTGCATATGCTCTCGCCCGGCGCGTTCAACGCGCTGTTAAAGACGTTGGAAGAGCCGCCCTCGCACGCGGTATTCGTTCTGGCAACGACGGAGTCGCAAAAAATTCCCGCGACGATTCTTTCACGGTGTATGCGTTTTGATTTCAAATTGATACCGCAGGCGGACTTGGAAGAGCGGTTGCGCTACGTATTAGACAGCATCGGCAAGACGTACGAGGCGGAGGCGATTGCGGCGATTGCGCGTGCAGGCGCAGGGAGTTTGCGTGATATGCTCTCGGTGGCGGATACTTGCGTGTCCTATACCAGCGGAAAACTGACGTACGAGGACGTGACGTCTGTGATGGGCAGTCTGGATTTTTCGGCAGTGGAAAAGCTGTGCGCGGCGATGCTTTGCGGCGATAGCGGCGAAGCATTCGAGCAGACGGAAAAATTCTTGGCGGCAGGCAAGAGTGTTGCGATGCTCATTAAAGACGTGTTGAATTTTCTCAACGCGTGTGCGGTGGCAAAGACGTGCCGCAACGGGCAGGCAGTTTTGGCGTTGCCCGACAGCGCGTACGTGGGGATCGCGAAGATTGCCAAAAGCACGGACGGGCATAGATTGCTCCGCGTGACGGAGATTTTTGCGGCGGTGGAAACGGAATTGAAATATTCCACTTCGCCCAGAATTTTGTTTGAAACGGCGGTAATGAAGGCGAGTATGCCTGCCGTCGATTACGATATGGAGGCACTGCTCGGCAGGATTGCGGCGTTGGAAGAGAAGATTGCGAGCGGCTCAATCACCGTAAGTGTGGGGGGCTTGACCGCAACGACGGTGGCCCAGACGGCGAAAACCGCCGTGGAAGAACAGCCCGTAGAACAACGTACGGAAAGAACTGCACCGAAACAGGTAAAACAGGACGACGGTGTGGAAAACGCGCCCGACGATCTGTATATTCCGCCCGACGAAGACGTACCGCCCGATGAAACTTTGACGGGTGGTTATGCGTATTTTGACGCGCCGATCGCGCCCAAGGCGGAGCAAGAAAAAACGGTATCAACGCGACCCGTATCCGCGCCCAGACCCGTCCGCGCGGCGGCGATCGGGGACGCAAAGGCGACGTTCGGCAGCTTTTTGAGAAGTTTGCGCAAAATCGCGCGCAGCGGCGTTTTATTTACGCTTTGTATGGATTTAGACAGCGAGTACGACGGGGACACGTTCGTGCTGTACACGACGAGCGACACGATCTACCGTTCCTTGAAAAAAGAAGGGCACTATTCGCTGATTGAACAAGCGTTGTCAGATGTGGGCGTGGCGCAATTCGACGTGCGTTTGCGCGGTAAAAAGGGTGACGATTTTCAGCAGGGATTGAACGAGATTAAGGACACGTTCAAGGGTGTGAAGGTCGAAATTAAATAACGAATAAAATAAAAAAATCACGATAGAAAAAATCGGAGGAAAAAGAAAATGACTGGTTTTAAGGGTGGCAACAATATGCAAAATCTGATGCGTCAGGCGCAAAAGATGCAGGAAGAGATGGAAAAGACGGCAGAGCTGTTGGACGATTGGGAAATCGTCGGTACGGCGGCTGGTGAAGCGGTGGTCGTGTATATGAACGCGAAAAAGATCATCAACGGCATCGAGCTGGACGAGAGTATTGTCGATCCCACGGACGTGGAAATGCTGGAAGACCTGATCATGGCAGCGATCAACGACGGCTATGCAAAGGCGGACAAGGTATATGAAGAAAAGATGGGCAAATACGGCGATATGGGCTCGCTCGGGGGTATGATCTAACCGATGGATATTTTTATCGAGCCGATCGGCAAGCTCGTCAATGAGTTTTCCAAGCTCCCGGGGTGGGGAAGAAAACGGCGCAACGCTACGCCTATAAAATCATCGATATGTCCGAAGCGGAAGCGCGTGCGTTCGCGGACGCAATTTTGGGCGTGAAACGCAAAGTGAAATATTGTAAGACTTGCGGTAATTTCACCGAAGAGGAGACGTGCGGTATTTGCCGTACGAGAGAACAAAACATGATTTGTGTAGTAAAAGAGCCCAAAGACGTGGCAGCGATTGAAAAGTTGCACGAATTCAAGGGCGTGTACCACGTATTGCACGGTGTTATCGATCCGTTATCGGGAATAGGGCCGAACGATATTCGTATTCGCGAGCTGCTCGCGCGGATATCTAGCGGCGACGTAAAGGAAGTAATCGTGGCGACGAACCCCGACGTTTCGGGGGACGCTACGGCGATGTATATCGCGAAATTGATCAAGCCGCTGGGCGTGGAAGTAACGCGTTTGGCGCACGGGATTCCGATTGGATCGGAAATCGAATACACGGACGACGTGACGTTGGCGCGCGCGTTCGTGGAACGGAATAAACTGTAAGAAAAGGGGGTAATCCTTATGAAAATATCGGTATTAGGCTGTGGGCGTTGGGGCTCGTTTATCGCGTGGTATCTTTGCAATCACGGACACGACGTATACTCGTGGGGACCAGAAGACGATTATTCGTATCAGGTTTTGCGCGATACGGGCAAGAACGAATACGTAGATCTCGACAGTCGTATTCACCTCACCTGCAATTTGCAAGAGGCGGTGGAGCATGCGGAAACGATCATCATTTCCATTTCGTCGCAGGGCTTGCGCGGATTTATGAAACGTATCACGGAATACGACGTTTCACAGAAAAATTTCGTACTTTGTATGAAAGGGATTGAGGTTTCGACGGGCTGTCGCTTGTCCGAGGTGCTTATCGAGAGCGGCATTGATCCGCAAAAGATCGCGGCGTGGGTAGGCCCTGGACATATTCAAGCGTTTACCGCAGGGATTCCCAACTGTATGGTGATCGATTCGCTTAATGCAGAGTTGAAAACGCGCCTTGCGAACGAGTTCAAGAGCGATCTGATCAGATTTTATTACGGCGAAGATATGATCGGCACGGAGCTGGGCGCGGCGGCGAAGAACGTTATGGGCATCGTGGCAGGCGTGTTGGACGGCTGCGGCTACGTGGCGCTCAAAGGCTCGCTGATGACGCGCGGTGCGCGCGAAGTAGCGCGTCTGATCAAGGCGATGGGCGGCAACGAGCTGTCCGCGTATGGTCTGGCGCACTTGGGCGATTACGAAGCGACGTTGTTTAGCGAATTTTCGCACAACCGCAAATATGGTGAAATGTTGGTGCAGGACGCGAAGTTTACAAAGCTCGCAGAAGGTGTGCCGACGGCGGCGGCGATGAAGTCACTGGGTGAAAAATACGACGTTGATCTGCCGATTACCAACGCGGTGTATGAGATTTGCTATGGCGAGGGAGAAGGTTCTTATCGCGATCGCTGCATCAAGATGTTGGCAAAGCTCTTTGAACGCGACACCAAATCAGAATTCTATTCCTAAAATCATAAAAATAAGCGAAATGCCCCGACGGTGTACGTGCGCCGTCGGGGTTTTCTTTGTATAAAAAAGGGCGAAGAAACGCAAACTGTCCGTATGTGGAAAATCAAAGTATTCGACGGAGACGGAAAGAACCGTGATGAACGGGAAACTTGCTTTCCAAAAATGGATAAAAACGGACAAACGACGGGGGCAGGTACGCGATGACGGGGAAAAACAAGAAAAATCAAAACGAAAATTATATTCAATACGTGCACTCCTTTGATCCGCCTACAAAACATTTCAAAAACTGCTTTCGGGCGTTTTTGGTCGGGGGCTTGATCTGCTGTGTGGGACAGTTCTTTCGGATAATTTTGGAGCAGACGACGGAGATGAACGGCGACGAGCTGGCAGGCGCGGTCAGCGTTCTGCTCATCTTTTTGGGTACACTCCTAACAGGGCTGGGTGTGTACGATAGGATCGGACGAAATGCAGGCGCAGGCTCGATCGTGCCGATTACGGGCTTTGCCAACAGCGTAGCGTCCCCTGCGATTGAGTTTAAGACGGAAGGGTTGGTGTACGGCTTGGCGGCGAAGATGTTCGTTGTGGCAGGTCCTATCATCGTGTACGGCGTTTTGGCGGGCGCGGCGGTGGGGATTGTGTATCTCTTTTTATAAAAAGGATAGGGGACGGTACGTGACGAAATGCAAACGATAGTATTCAAAAATAAACCTCGAATCGTGGCGACGGGTACGGTGGCAGGACCGAAAGAATCGGCTGGGATTGTGGGCAAATACGTGGATAAGACGCTCGCGGACGATACGTTCGGGGAGAGTACGTACGAAAAAGCGGAGTGCAAAATGTTATCCTATGCAATTTCTCGGACGATCGAAAACGCAGGACGGAAAGAAACGGACGTCGATTTGCTCGTTTCAGGAGATTTGCTTAATCAAATCATCTCGGCGTCCTTTGCTGCGCGTGACTTTGAAACGCCTTTTTTAGGTGTATATAGCGCTTGTTCGACAATGACGGAAAGTATGGCGGTCGCGGCGGCACTTGTCAACGCAGGATATTACAAGAACGTGGTGGCGGCAACGGGCAGCCACTTCTCGTCCGCGGAGCGACAATACCGCTATCCGTTGGAGCTGGGCAATACCCGACCGCCACAGGCACAATGGACGGTCACGGGTGCTGGCGGTGCGTTCATTGCAGACACGGGTAGGGGGAAAAGTGAAAAACCTGCCTTTGAAAACGCCGAAAACGCCCCTGCGATCACCGCCGCCACGTTCGGCAGAGTGGTCGATTTTGGGATTACGGACGTCAATAATATGGGTGCGGCGATGGCGCCCGACATTGGTATAATAGGGATATAGTAAGTTTTCCTGTGAATTTTAACAACGAAAATCTATATCCAAAAGGAGGCGAAATCCCTTATAAATAAAGGAAAAACTTACATATTGGCGTGGTGTAAAAATCACGCC
>JAFTSO010000053.1 GCA_017467265.1 Clostridia bacterium | reverse complement strand
CCTGATACGACGGCGAAGAAGCTCGCAGAGACGTCCAAGGTTGACGTACGTAGCTATCGTATCATTTACGAATTGCACGACGATATGGAAGCGGCGCTCAAAGGTATGCTCGCACCCAAGCTCAAAGAAGTGCTTACGGGTAAGTGCGAAGTGCGTCAGACGTTCAATATTACGGGCGTGGGCACGATTGCAGGTTGCTACGTGACGGACGGCAAGATTGTCCGCGGCGGCAAGCTCCGCATCTATCGCGAAGATATTATGATTTGCGAGGGCGGCGTGAAGCAGTTGAAGAGATTTAAGGACGACGTGAAGGAAGTCAACTATGGATACGAGTGCGGTTGTGCGATCGAAGGTTTTAACGAAATCCGCGTCGGCGACATTATCGAGTGCTACGTGACGGAGGAAATCAAAGCGTAATGAAGGTGTCGAGAACTTCCCGATTGAACGGGGAATATCAAAAGGAAATCAGCGTAATTTTGCGCCGTTTGAAGGACAAGGCTCCGAATTTGAAGGGGCTGATTTCGGTCACGGAAACGGACGTTGCGCCCGATTTGAAAACGGCGATCGTTTACGTTAGCATTTACGGGACGAACGACGAAGAAACCAAGCGTTCTTTCGCGATTTTGCAGGAGAACGCAGGGTATATTCGCCACGAGCTCTCGCAAGTGATGCGTATGCGTACCGTACCTTCGCTCACCTTCCGTATGGACGGGAGTATGGTGTACGGCGCAAAAATGGACGAGCTGTTCAAAAAAATTACCTATTCCACGCCTGCGGACGGGGATACGGAGAAAGAAGATTAAAGGTCGTGATGCGTTGCTCTTTTGCAGCGCATTATGTTTTAGGAGTGGCGTATGAATTGTTCTTTGGAACAGATTGCAAACAGAATAAAATCGGCAAAAAGCGTGTTGATCGTGGGGCATATGCGCCCTGACGGGGACGCTTTTGGGAGCGCGTTGGCGCTTTCAACCGCACTCGATAACTTGGGGATCGAGAACGAGGTGTGCGTGGAGACGGATATTCCGTCCAACCTTGCGTTCATTGACGGGATTGATCGGGTAAAAAAATCGCCGACGAAGGCGTACGATTTGTTGGTGTGTGTGGATTGCAGCGACGAACAGCGTTTGGGGGCTTTGTCGGAAGAATTTTTCTTGGCAAAGCGCAAGAAAATCGACACCGTAAACATCGATCACCATATTTCGAACGTGGGGTTTGCAAAATATAATTTTGTGCGCGAGTGCGCGGCGAATTGTATGAACGTAGCGACACTCATCGCGGATCTGGGTGCACCGTTTGATAAAAAAACGTCGGAATATCTTTTGATCGGCTTGCTCACCGATTCGGGAAATTTTGCGCACGATGACGTGAACGAAGAGTGTTTGTCGTTGGCGGCAAAGCTGGTAAATTCGGGCGCGGATATTCGTTATTATAACTATATGCTGTTTAAGAAACAGCCGAAGGCGCGTGCCGCGTTGTACGCAAAGACGATGAGCGGTATGCGGTATTACCACGAAGACCGTTTTGCGGTGATTGTGGTGACGAAGGCGAATATGGACGCTTGCGGCGCGGACAACGGTATGACGGAAGGATTTGTCGATTTCCCGTTGAACGTGGAAACGGTAGAGGTCGCCGCGTCGGTGATGGAAGTAAAAAAAGGACAGTACAAAATCTCGTTGCGCTCGAAAGAATACGCGGACGTGAACAAGATTGCAGGGGTATATGGCGGCGGAGGACATGTTCGCGCGGCTGGCTGTATGCTGTTTGGCGAGTTGGAAGAAGTGTTGGACAAACTCTCCTACACCGTTTCACAATATTTAGAATAAAGGGAATACGATGGGCGTACACGAAAGAAAATACACGACGGATAGATTGTTTAATTTTCGTCCGCTGCTTTTCTCTTCGATTTGCCTTGCGCTCGGCGTTGCGTTCGCCTATCTACACATATTCAAGGACGTTTCCGCGTGGTGGAGCTTGTGCTTGCTCCCGTTTGCGGCGGCGTCTTTTTGTTTTTGTGACAATGCAAAACGTCTGCGCTTAACGTTGGTGGCGGTCGTTTGGTTGATTGCCTGCTTTGCGTGCGGCTTTGCCGCTTTCAAAAACAAAATTCTGGATTTTAGCGCAACGCGGCAATACGCTCAGAGTGCGGAAGTTGTGGGGCAAGTCAAGGATAAGACGTGCACAGATTATATGCTAATTTTAACGTTGGATGGGGTACGTATCGATGGGGAAGAGCAAAATGGACGGCTGAAGGCATATTTCTCCACGGAGTACGTGGACGCAGTTTCGCTGGCGGACGTGGTGCGTATGCGTGGCTTTGTACAAACGGACGTCACGTATTTTGATAAGTACGGATTTCGTGCGAACGACGTGAGCGATAACGTGCGCTTTTCCCTGTCTAAAATAGAATCGTTTGAGATTGTGGGGCATAAATTCGACCCGTTTGCCGCTGTGCGCGCGCGTATGGAACGGGTGACGTATGCAGGTATGGACGAAACGCCTGCCGCGGTGACGATGGCTGTGCTGACGGGAAATACGTCGGGGATTGAACGCGATTTATTAGAGAACGTGCGCAGGGGCGGTATCGCGCACATCTTTGCTGTGTCGGGGCTGCATATGAGTGCGCTGTACGCTTTTTGCCTGTTCCTAATGAAGAAGACGCCGCTCTCGCGATGGTCGAAATTCTCGCGTTTTTTGTTGGTATTTGGCGTGCTGTTTTTCTATGCAGGCGTGTGTGGATTCACGGCGTCCGTCGTGCGTGCATTGATTTTGTGCGTGTGTAGCTATGCGTTCAAATTGATCGGAATCAAAACGGACTCGTTAGAGCTGTTGGGGCTGGCGGCTTTTCTTATTTTGTTATTCGATCCTATCCAGCTCTTTTGCGTAGGTTTTCAGCTCTCGTTCGCCGCGTGTTTCGGGATCGTATTTTTGGCAAAACCCCTTGGACGTGTCTTAAATAAGGGGATAGAGCGCGTGATTTTGTGCTTTGCAGGTAAACACAGGGAAGAAGTGCTCGAAAGAAGAAAGCAGCGTGAAGATTTGCCGCCGACGGTGGGGGAAAGCATACGGCGTTGGGCGGTGTCCCTGCTCTCTGTATCTTTCGCGGCGCAGATCGCTACCGCGCCCATTTTGTTGCAAACGTTCGGGTACGTGTCCTGTTGGGCGATCTTGCTCAACCTATTGTTTGTGCCGCTGATCAGCGCGGCGTTTTCACTCCTACTCATCTTTGTTTTGGTTGTTTGCGTGCTACCCGTGTCTGCTACGAGCGTGATTTTATATCTGCCGTCTATGCTTTGGTCGGCGGTGTTGCTTACGTTTGAAATCCTCGATTTTTCGTCGTTTATGATCCGCGGTTTTACGTTGACGGGGTGGGCGATGGTTTGCTATTATTTGGCGTGTACGCTGTGTTCGGACAAATGGAATTTGTCCAAAAAACTCCGCCGTGGCTATGCGTGCGGACTACTGTTGGCGTTTGGTATCGTCACGTGTGTGGCGAATTTTCCGTTAATTTGGTGAGAAAAGCAGGGAAAACGCAAGGATTTTGGCGCAAGGTCTTGCTTTTTTTCTCCGTATGTGCTATAATAACAAAAAGACGTAAGGGGGTGTGTCCGTGAAATACGTAGAATTCAAGAAATTCACCGATGAAAACGGCGCGCGCCCGATTTATCTTTTTGAAGGCGAAGAGGTGTATTTCCGCGAAAAGGGCACGGAGCTGCTCAAAACGCGCTACGTGCAAGAGTTGACGCTCGATTACGCGTCCTTTGACGGCGCGACTCTCAAAGGGGATAAAATCAAAACGTTGGTGGACGCGGTGCGTTCCTTTCCGTTTATCAGCCAAAAACGTCTGGTGCGCGTGACGGAATTTTACCCGACGGAAAAGGATTTCGACACCTATCTCAAACCATTGTTTAGCGATCCTCCGACGGAGAGTATTTTGCTGATTATCAACAGCGGAAAGGGCAAGACGGGTACGGCGGTTTTGGCGAAAAAATCGAACGTGACGTACGTCGATTGCTCCCGTTCGGACGAAGAAACGATTAAAAAATGGATATATCTGACCTGCAAACGGGCTGGGGTGTATGCGGACGGGATCACCTGCGGTACGTTGGCGTCCTACTGCGTGATGGATATGGCGCGTGTGGCGATGGAGACGGAAAAGCTGCTGGGCTATTGCGCCGCGGAAGGTAAAGACAGGCTGACAGACGAGCTGGTGGAGATGCTGGTATATCCCGACGCGGAGTATAAAATTTACGAGATTGCCAACGCTCTGTCACGAAAAAACTACGCAGAGTATATTAAGATTATCAACGATCTTTCCACACGCGGCTTGAACGAATCGGCGGTGATCGCTTCGCTCACGAACTATTTTAAGAACTTGTACGAAACGTCTTTGTGCAAGGGCAGTGACAAGGAAGTGGCGGCGGCGTTGGGGATTAAAGAATACGCGGCGCGTAAGAACCGCGAGCAAGCGGCAAAATTCGCCAAAGGCGAGCTGTTAGAGCTGTACGAGAGCGTATATCAGGCAGGCTGTAATATCCGTAGCGGCGTTTGGACACCGTCGGCGGCATTAAAAACGGTCACGGCGCAGCTGTTTTTCAAAAAAAAGTAAAAAAATAGCGCAAAACGCTTTATTTTCGGTGATAGATTTTATATAATAGTAGTACAAAATCCTTATATTTTTTGCGAATTTTTGGCGGAATGTTCTACGTATTTTGTCGATGGCGAGCAAAAAAGGGTGGAGGTTTTTATGGGAACACAACTTTTGACAACCAGCTGGAACGTCATCAAGGCGAACACGCAGGCGTTTTTTAACGATTTTGGCGTGTTGCAGGTGGTAGAGATCATTTTGCTCTTTGCGGTGATTTTCTTCGTTTCCAAGACGTTGCGCGATAACGAGGCGACCAACCTGATGGTGGTGTACTGGTGTATTCTCGTTGGCGGCGGCTGTATTTCTGTTTTCGACGAAACGATTATGCCCGAGTGGACGTTTTTCCTGTTCGTTCTGCTCGTATCCGCGACAATGCTGTTGCTGTTTAGTATGGAAGTGAAGAAATATTTTTGGGACGTGCACACACAGGCGGAAAAAGCAATGGAAAAAACGGGCGGTGGCGCGGAAGTCGTTTCGCAGGCAGATACGGAGCGTTGTATTACGAACATCGTCAAGGCGTTGCAAAATATGTCCAAGAGCAACGTGGGTGCACTTGTCGTGCTTTCCAAAGGCGCTCTGCCCAAGCAGATATTGCAAAGCGGTGTGTCCATCGACGCGGAAATTTCGACGCAGATGATCGAAGGCGTGTTCTTCCCGAAAGCACCTTTGCACGACGGGGCGCTGATTATCCACGGTCACAAAATTCAGGCGGCAGGGTGTTTCTTGCCCCTGACGCAAAAGACTAGCTATCCCAAGGAATACGGTACGCGCCATCGCGCGGCGATCGGGATTACCGAAGTATCCAACGCGGTATCGTTGGTCGTTTCCGAAGAAACGGGTATCATTTCCATCGTAAAACAGGGCTCGGTGACAAGATATGCCGATTACGATATGCTCGTGGACGTATTGAAGGATTATTACTGGAACGAAATGCCGTTGACGGGTAAAAAAGGCGCAAGGAGATAATCAAAAATGAAATTTGGTAGATTTTTGAAAAACGTATTCGTTTCTAAATTTTGGATCAAAGCGATCTGCGTAGGACTTGCCTTTTTTGTGGTGTTGGCTCTGCACGTATAATCGCACGTTTTATTTGCACCTACAAAAGTAGAAAAGGGTGCGCCGTAGGCGCGTGAAAAGTAAGGCTGCGCCAAGGGCGCGGAGAGAGAAAAAAGTTTTTAGTGGCGGTACATGCCGCATCAAGGAGTATTTATGGATATCAAGGTATGTAAGTTCGGCGGAACTTCTATGGCGAGCGGAAACGTGATTTTGTCCGCGGCGAAGATCGTCGAGAGCGACGCGCAGCGTCGGTACGTGGTGGTGTCTGCGCCCGGGAAACGGTTTAGCGGCGACATCAAAGTGACCGATCTGTTGTATCAATGCTCGGACGAAGTGGAATCAGGGGATATTGCCGCGTTCAAAGAAACGTTCGGCAAAATCCGCGTGCGTTTTACGAATATTGAAAAAGAAATCGGCAAACCGTTGCATATTGAGGACGGGTTGAACGAGGCAGAACAGGAAATTTTGAACGGCGCAGGGCGTGATTATTGCGCTTCGCGCGGCGAATTTTTAGCCGCGAAAATTATGGCGGCGGTGCTGGACGTTCCGTTTGTGGACGCGACGGAGTTCGTCCGCTTTGATGAGAACGGACTTCTCGATCAGAACAAGACGTTTGCGCTCGGTGCGGAAGTACTGAAACAGTACTCCCGTGCGGTGATTCCCGGGTTTTACGGGTTGGGCGCGAACGGCAAGGTAAAGACTTTTTCGCGCGGCGGCGGTGATATTTCAGGATCGATCGTGGCGCGTTCGGTGATGGCGAATTTGTACGAAAACTGGACGGACGTCAGCGGTTTCTACGTGTGCGATCCCCGTATTGTCAACTCCCCGAAATGGATTCCCGAGCTCACCTATCAAGAGCTGCGCGAGCTGTCGTATATGGGTGCGAACGTACTGCATAGCGAATCGATTTTTCCCGTGCGTAGTGCAGGGATTCCGATTCGTATTTGCAACACTTTCCGTCCCGAAGACGCAGGTACTTATATCGTGAAAAACTCGACGCGTGATATTCGCGATTACGTTGTCACAGGGATTGCGGGCAAAAAGGATTTCACGTCCATTACGTTGGAAAAATCACTGATGAATGCGGAAGTCGGTTTTGTTGAAAAGGTGTTGTCGGTGATCGGAAAACGCGGTATTTCCTTTGAACATCTTCCCTCGGGGATTGATACGATGTCGCTCGTCATTGATAACGAATACTTAAAAGGCGGTGTTTTGCAAGAGCTGATCGACGAGTTTACGGCGGCGGTGCATCCCGACAAAGTGTATGCGCACGAAAATATCGCCCTGATCGCAACGGTAGGGCACGGTATGGCGAAGAACGTGGGTACGTCCGCGCGCCTGTTTAAGGCTTTGAGCGAAGCAGGTATCAACGTCAATATGATCGACCAAGGTTCGAGCGAACTGAATATTATCGTCGGTGTGGAGAACAAAGATTACGCCGATTGTTTGAAGGCGATCTATAACGAATTTTTCAGTGAATAAGGAGTGTACGTATGAAGACGATTTCGGTGGATTTGGCGAGTGAATATTCCTTTTTGAAAGGTGGCAGATTGGACGGTATGATGACTGATTATCCGTATGACGGCGAAGTGGATCAAGACTGGGCGCGTCCTGCGGTGCTCGTAATCCCCGGCGGCGGCTATGCGATAGCGAGCAAACGAGAAGGCGAGCCGATTGCCAGCGCGTTTATGGGGCAGGGCTTTCAAGTGTTCGTGCTCTGGTATCTCACCGTCACGGAAGGGGTGCGCTATCCCGAAGAGTTATTAGAGGCTTGCGCGGCGATCGATTATATTAAAAAGCACGCGAAGGAACTCAACGTTAATCCGAACGAAATTTTCCCCGTTGGGTTCTCCGCAGGTGGTCATCTGACGGGCAATATTGCGATCGAATACAAAGACGCGTCGAACAAGGCAGGCGTTGCGCTCGATTGCAAACCGACGGCGGTCGGGCTGTGCTATCCCGTTATTTCCAATTCGCACGGACATTTCGGATCGTATATCAATCTGTTGGAAGGATATACGGACGAAGAAAAAGCAGAGCTTTTGAAGACGCTCAATCTCAACGAGGCTGTTTCCGAAGACACGCCCCCTGCGTTTATTTGGGCGACGGCTGACGACGGGGTTGTTCCTGCGGACAATGCAATCCGTTTTGCACAGGCGATGTCCGATCATAATAGAGAATACGAATTGCATATTTATCCGCACGGCAGACACGGCTTGGCAACGGGTAATTTGGACGTTAATCCCGAAGGCTCTGAATTGAAAAAAATCAGACGTTGGGTGGAAGATTGCGCGGAGTTTTTCCGTCTGTACTGTGTGGAAAAGTTCTAAAAATTACAATCTAAAAGAGAAGAAAAAGAGAGCCAAACGGCTCTCTTTTTTGCTTGATTTCGATACGTATGCGGTCATTTTTTACGGATACGGATATATTCGCCGCCCCTTTTTAAGGGGCAGGCGTGCGCTTTGCTCATCTGCGAAACGCTCACCGCTTGGTAACCTTCGCTTTTGAGATCGGGCAATAGGCGTTTTAAGGCTTGCAGGGTGGGTGTGTACCCGTCGTGCATTAGAACGATCGCCCCCGAAAACTTGTTTTCCATCACTGTGTCATAGATCTCATTTTCGTTTCTTCCCGTCCAGTCCAGCGTGTCGATCGTCCAGCTGATAATGGGCGTGGAGAGGGTGGACTTTTGTGCTTTGGTTATTTTTCCGAACGGTGGGCGAAAGAGATGCTTTTCCTTTCCGTCTAGCGCACAAAGCAGCGCGTCTACTCGGTCGATTTCGTCGCACGTTTCTTCGATGGAAAGCGTTGTGAGATCGGCGTGTGTATCTGTGTGGTTGCCTAGTTCAAAGCCGAGTGTAAGTGCGGCGGAGAGCAAGGTCGGCGTTTGCGGATCAAAACGGCAGCCGTTCAAAAATACCGTTGCCGATGCTACGCAATCGGGGTTTTGCTCGTTGTACTCTGCAAACACCGCTATAATTGATTCGAGTTGGCGCGCAGGCGCGTCGTCAAAAGTAAGCGCGATCAGTTTTCGGGTGCGATCGATAGCAGAAATATCGACGTTGGAAACGTCCCAAACGTCAGGATCGACAGGCGTGACGGGTGGTATGGGATCGATGGGGGCATCGGGTAAAAACGTTTCGTTCTGATCGGGAAAAATGGGTAAAGGAGTGGGGACGTGTTCGGATGAAAGCTCGTTGTTGTGTGACGGCTGGCTTTGCTTTGTACCAGATTGGCAGGCGCAAAGTAAAAATAAAAAAGGGAAAACGGCGTGAAACAGAGTGTTTTTTTGCATATAAACAGTATTGTTAAACGGGCGTTTTTTATGTAAAGAGCAGGGGCATATACGAATTATGCACAAAAAATGGGAAAAGTCTTGACAAAAGAGATGAAAAGTGTTATACTAATAAAGATGACTATGTGCGGTGTGCGTTCTTTTGCGGTGTACGTGTGGCAAAAGGATAGTGGGAACGCATACGAATAGATGTACCTTTTCGCGATTTGAGAAAAGGGAAAATCAAAAAAGGAAACAGATACGATGGTGGAAAAGCAAATTCGATCGGTATGTGCAACGTTTTGCATTGAAGGAGAGTACCAACGGTACGAAATCGTCAACAGCGGACACATTAACACAACCTATCGCGTGTACTTTTATCGAAACGGTAACGTAAAAGACTATATTCTGCAACGGGTAAACACGTACGTATTTACCGACCCTGTGGCTGTGATGGAGAACATTTCGTCGGTGACGGAATTTGTTCGTTCCAAAATCAAGCAGAAACAAAAAACGGCAAAACGCAACGTGTTGCATTATTGTAAAACGGCGGACGGTGAGTATTACGTGCGGACGGACGACGGCGGATTTTGGCGGTGCTGTCGCTATATCGACGAATCCGTTTGCTTTGAAAATACGGACGATTTGAAGGTGATTGAGGAATCGGGGATTGCGTTCGGGGAGTTCCAGCTCCACCTTGCCGATTATCCCGTGGACAAATTGCACATTGTAATTCCGCACTTCCACAACACCGTTTGGCGGTATGAAAATTTCCGCAAAGCGGTGGAAGAGAATGCGGCAAACCGTCTGCAAGAAACGGAACAGGACGTGGCGGGGTATTTGGAGCTCGAAGAGATTGCAACTACGCCGTACAAACGGCAAAAGGCAGGGATTTTGCCCCTGCGCGTCACGCACAACGATACAAAGACGAGCAACGTGCTTTTTGATGCGAAAACGCGCGATCATCTCTCCGTGATCGATCTGGATACGGTAATGCCCGGGCTGGTGGCGTTTGATTTTGGTGACGCGATCCGCGTGGCGGCGTCCACCTGCGCCGAAGATGAACGGGATTTGGGAAAAGTGGCGATCGACCTTAACAAATACGAAGCGTTCACACGCGGCTTTGTTTCGACTATAAAAAATTCGATTACCGAGGCGGAGAAAGATTCTTTGGCGCTCGGCGTGATTGCGATGACGGTGGAGTGTGGCGTTCGGTTTTTGAGTGATTATTTGAACGGCGATAAATATTTCAAAATTCATTATCCCGATCAAAACCTCGTACGTGCGCGTTGTCATTTGGTTTTGGCACGCGATATGATCGCGCATCTGGACGAAATGCAGGCAATCGTTGATAAATATTATGCGAAATAAATGGATATAAAACGCAAAGTCGGCAGGAATAAAAACCTGCCGACTTAATTTTTTCCACTTTTGACGAGTGCCATAATCAAAACGCCGAAGTTTCCGCCGATAAAAAATCCGATCGCTAATCCTGCTAAAAACATACCGTGTCCCCCCTTTTTGTAATATATAGCCTAAAAAAGTCCCGTTTATACAGTATATTGTGACGAGGAATTTTTTGGAACTTTTTCCGCGGCGCTGGGATATACTGAATAGAGAAGACGAAAAGGGGTGGCGTATGCGGATTTGTTTTGTAGGGCAGAGCTCGGTGCAGGCGTATTTGCAAAGTGCGGAAATGGAAGAGGTCGCGCGCACGAAAATCGAGGGGAAGGACGATTTGACGGTGTTTGGTTTTGAGAACGGCGAAATCAGCTATGAACGGGAGCTGAAAGGGGATACGTGTTTTTTCGAGAACGTGGCGCAGCTCTCCAAAAAGAAAGGCGGTTTGGTTGTTTGCGGCGTAGCGACGAACACGCACGGGCATCGGCGTAAGTCTGCCGTCGTAGCGGAAAACGGGCGAATTTTGGGCGTTTCCGATATGCTCCACGCGATAGACGGCGACGGGCACAGCGGCGCGTTTTTGCGCGTTTACGAAACGAAAATCGGTCGCGTTGGGGTGGCAGTAGCGGAAGATATTTATTTTCCTGAAACAGTGTCCACGCTCGCCGTGTGCGGCTGCGCCTTTATCGTCTGTCCGTTTGCTACGGTGGAAGATCACGTGTGCTCAGTGCTGCTGCGCGCGCACGCCTTTACGGGCGGTGTGCCGATCGTATTTTGCGGTAAGGGCTATGCGATGATTGCCGACGTGGATGGGACGCTCGCCTTTGCTTCGCCGATTAGCCCCGTGTGCGCAGATTTTGTGATTAGGAAAGAATTCCACTTGTTAGAGCTACGCCGCAAAATATACCTAAAAGGCAAATAAGAACGCGCCCGAAAGGGCGCGTTTGCGTTGAAAGACTCGTTAAGGTTGTGCGCTAAATACGCGTTAAAATCCAGCGTTTTTGATTTCGCGATCGAGAGAACGCTTGATGTCGCGCTGTGCGATCGTTTCCTTTTTGTCGAAGGTGTGTTTACCGCGGCAGAGCGCAATCTCCATCTTCACCAGCGAGTCCTTAAAATACATTTTCAGCGGTACGAGCGTATAGCCCTGACGGTTGATCTTGCCTGCGATTTTCGCAATTTCGCTCTTGTGCAACAGCAGCTTTCTATCCCGACGAGTATCTTTGGTGCTGAACGAATCCGATTTCTCATACAGTGCGACGTGCATATTTTTCACGCTCACCGTATTGCCGCGAATAAAGCAAAAACTGTCGTTCATATTCACGTTGCCTTGGCGGATAGATTTGATCTCGTTGCCTTCTAAGACAATGCCAGCCTCGTATTTTTCTTCGATAAAATATTCAAAAGACGCGCTTTTGTTTGTTGCAATAATCTTCATTTTACTTCTCCGTATTTTCGTTCGTTGCGTACACGGGTGGGGTGTTTTTGCCAAGTAAACGGAATTCCGTCCTGCGCCGCGCAAAATCTACGTCGATCGCTTTTACGTGTACGCTCTCACCGATGGTGTAGCTTTCCGTGCGCCCGACCAAGCAAAAACGTTCGGCGTCAAACTTGTATTCGCCAAACAGGCTTTCGATGGGGATAATGCCTTCAATTCCGTTGGCAAGCTCCGCAAACAAGCCGAAAGAGGTCACGCCCGAAATGACGGCGTCGAATTCTTCGCCCAGCCGTTCGCTCATATACATAGCCATATACAGATCGTCCACGTCCCGTTCGGCATCGGTGGCTCTACGTTCACGCTCGGACGATTGTTTTGCGGCACGCACGACAAAATCCGCGTACGTTTCACACGCCTCGCCGTAGCCGCCGTTCAAGACTTGTTTGATAATGCGGTGTATGCAAAGATCGGGATAGCGGCGTATGGGGGACGTAAAGTGGCAGTAGCAATCGCTCGCCAAACCGAAATGTCCCAAATTTTCGGCATCGTATCTCGCCTTTTGCATCGAGCGGAGCATTACGCGGTTGAGTACCGAATATGCAGGCAGCCCCTCCGCGGCTTTGAGTACGTTTTGATAATCGTACGGCTTTACGTCGTCGGCGCTGAAACGGGCGGTCAAACCCAATGTCTGTGCAAAGGTGCGAAACGCTGCCGCTTTTTCTTCGCTCGGTTTTTCGTGTACACGATAAACGAAAGGTGCTTCGATGGAGCGCATATATTCGGCGACCGTTTCGTTGGCAATCACCATGAACGCCTCGATGATCTGATAGGAAAACGCGCGTTCGTATTCGGGAATCACAATTTCGTTGTGCTCGTCAAGAATAATTTTCGCCTCTTTCACGTCCAGAGAAACGTTGCCTTTTTTATCGCGCATCGCTTGCAAAATTTCCGTCAATTCCTTGCACAGATATACCATGTCTGCGGCGAGCATGTATTTTTGTCGCGTTTTTTCGTCACCGTCTAACAGTTTCGTCACGTCCGTATAGGTCATACGGTAAGTGGAACGGATCACACCTTCCACGATTTCGCTGCTCTTCACCACGCCTTTTTTGTCAATCTGCATCAGGCAGGATAAGGTCAGACGGTCTTCGCCTTCGTTGAGCGAACAGATCCCGTTGGACAAGGCGCGGGGGAGCATCGGTAGCACCCGATCGGGAAAATACACGCTCGTGCCACGTTCAAAGGCTTCGTCGTCCAAAGGGGAACGGTAGGGGACGTAATGGGTCACATCCGCGATGTGTACCCCCAATAGATACTCGTCGCCGATCTTTTCCAAAGAGATTGCGTCGTCGATGTCGCGCGTGTCCTCGCCGTCGATGGTGACGATGATTTTGTCGCGGAAATCGCGTCTGTTTTGTATATCTTCTGCGGTAATACCGCGGTCAGATTGCCGTTTCGCGTCCTTTTCCACACGGGGCGGAAATTCTTCGCGCAGATCGTACGAACGGATAATGGACAGCTCTTCCGCAAAGAAATCGTCTTCGTCGCCAAGGATTTCGACGATTTCGCCGCCGGGGGCTTTGCCATAGGGGTACGAAGTAATCTTCGCTACCGCTTTCACACCGTTTTTGATCTGAAAACAATCGGATAACGGGATATAGATTTCCGTGGAAAATTTCTTTTCGTCGGGCAAGAGATAACCGGCTCGACGGTCGCGGCGGAACGTGCCAACGATCTTGTCGTAGCCGCGCGCGATGATTTTGACGACGTTGCCTTCGTCGTCAGAGCTAAACACCCGTTCGATGAGTACCGTATCCCCGTGCAGCGCGCCGTGCAGACTTTTGTGGGGGATGAAAAAATCGCCTGTATAGAGTTCCTTATCGTCGGGAACGAGAAAGGCAAAGCCACGTTCGTTGCCCGAAAGCACGCCCTTGACCAGACCTAATTGTTCGATCGTTCCGTACCGTCCCCCACGGTTTTGATAAATCCTTCCTTCGTCGCAGAGTTTTTCCAGAACGCTAACGAGCCGCCCCTTCTCACGATAGGGCAGCTGTAAAATTTTGCAGATCTCCGTTTCCGTTTTTCTGGCCAGCGTGCCGTCCTGAAACAGAGCGTAAATACGATCTTGTGCGTTCAAAATAATACCTCCAAATTATGTAGGAGAAGTGGATAGGGGAGAGAAATAAAAACGGCGGCTTTTTCACACAGCCGCCGAAGTAAACGTATCTTGATTAAGCAATATTAAAAATCGCTTTCAAAACGTAGAGCAAGATAGAAAGAACTGCAAGGATAGCCAAACAAATCCAGGTCCATTTCTTCATTTTCGCTTCCGTCGATTTGCCTTTGTTCTTACCGAAGAACGTTTCACTAGAACCGCCGAGCGCGTCGATACCCGACGAGTTCGCAGGTTGCATCAAAACGAGCAGAACCAAAGCAACTGCGGCGATCGCCATAAGCGCAATCAAAATTCCGGCACAGATATAGTACGTGTTTAAGGTCTGTTGATCCTTAAATTCGTTGCCTGCCATTAACAAATTGATAAAATTATACATAATCTTCAATCCTTTTTCGTGATCTTTGCGTGCAAAATTTGCCGCAATCTCAAAATTACTTATTGATTATACCATACTTGCACAAATATCGCAACTGTTTTTCGTGTTCTTTTTTGAAAAATTTTTGTTTTTTGCCAAAAGCAAAAACGGAAAAGAAAGGGCGGAGCGCAAAGCTCCGCCGCAAAAGAAAAATCGTGAGATTATTCGATCAGGCTCTTGCCCGTCATTTCCTTGGGTTGTTCGATCTTCATCATATCGAGAAGGGTGGGGGCAAGGTCGGCAAGTACACCGTCTTTGCGAAGGGATACGTTCTTGTATTCTTCGGAAACCAAAATTACGGGAACGGGGAAGGTCGTATGCTGCGTAAATGCGCCCACGCCGTCGTCGGCAAGCATCTGATCGGCGTTGCCGTGGTCAGCCGTCACCAATGCGCTGCCGCCCATCGCCAAGATTTTGTCCGTGACCTTTTTCACACACTCGTCTACCGCGTGTACGGCTTTTACCGCCGCGTCCATTACGCCCGTGTGTCCGACCATATCGCAGTTTGCAAAGTTCAAAATCACGACGTCGTATTCGCCTTTGTCCAGCTCTTCCAGTACCTTTTCGGTGACGGGGTATGCGCTCATTTCAGGCTGCATATCGTAGGTAGCTACCTTCGGGGAAGGGATTACGATACGAGTTTCGCCCTCTACGGGGGGTTCTAACTTCGCATTGAAGAAGAACGTCACATGCGCGTATTTTTCCGTTTCTGCGATGTGGAGCTGTTTCAAACCGAGCGACGCGATATACTGGGGCAGCGTGTTCGTGATTTCATCGGGGGGAAACGCCACGCCGACGTTTTCAAAGGACGAATCGTATACTGCAAAGCCCACGTAGGTAGGCGCAAGGAAACCTGTCTTTCTTTCGAAACCGAGCGTCGCGCCCGTCTTTGCATCTACAAACGGGAACGTCGATTGCGAGAACATACGGGAAATCTGTCTTGCTCTGTCGGGGCGGAAGTTAAAGCAAATAATGCTGTCGCCCTTTTCAATCAGCGCAACGGGTTTGCCGTTCTCCGTCAAGTTGGTAGGCAGGATAAACTCGTCGGTCACGCCGTTTTCGTACGATGCTTTTGCAGCATCTTCTGCGCTACCCTCGAACTGTACGCCCGTGCCCAGCGTGAGCATATCGTACGCCTTTTCTTCACGGTCCCAGTTGTTGTCGCGGTCCATCGCATAATATCTGCCCGACACGGACGCGATTTTACCAAAGGAAAGCTCGTTCATCTTATCCTGCAAATCTTTCAGGAAACCTGCCGCGGACGTAGGGGCAACGTCGCGCCCGTCCGTGAACGCGTGCACGTACACGTTGTCCAGACCTTCGTTCTTCGCCATTTTAACGAGCGCATACAAGTGCTCGGTGTGGCTATGCACGCCGCCAGTCGATACCAAACCGTACAAGTGGAGCTTTTTGCCGTTTTCCTTTGCCGCGTGCATCGCACGGAGCAATTCTGCGTTTTTGAAAAATTCGCCGTTTCTGATGTCTTTCGTGATCTTCGTCAAATCCTGATAGACGATTCTACCCGCGCCGATGTTGAGATGCCCAACTTCGCTGTTGCCCATCTGACCGTCGGGCAGACCTACGGACATACCGCTCGCGCCCAGCTGTGCGGAAGGGTATTTTGCTTTGAGTTCATTGACGTATTTACTGCCGTCCGCGACGATGGCGTTGCCGACTGCGGAAGGGTTGATGCCGTATCCGTCCATAATGATAATGGCATAAGGCTTTTTCATAAAAATATCTCCTAAATTTCAAAATGGTGGGGGCAGGTATGCGTTGAACGAAAACCTGACCCCCTTAAATAGTCTGTGCGTATTCAGAATTATTTATCAAAGTTTACGATCGCTGCAAAGTCGGGAGCTTTCAAGGACGCGCCGCCGATCAAACCGCCGTCAATCTCTGCCATTGCCATCAATTCTTTGCAGTTGCCAGCGTTCATACTGCCGCCGTATTGAATACGGAGCTTTTCCGCACACTTGCAACAGAACATTTCGCCCACCGTTTTACGGATAAACGCGATCGTTTCGTTCGCCTGTTCAGCGGTTGCGGTTTTGCCCGTACCGATCGCCCAAACGGGTTCGTAAGCGATAACGATTTTCGCGATATCTTCGATACCCTTCAAGCCTTCGTGGATTTGCGTAGCAAGCACTT
>JAFTSO010000052.1 GCA_017467265.1 Clostridia bacterium | reverse complement strand
TCGACCTCTACGCTCGGTTCGGTGAACGGAAAGTACGAGGGGCGCAAACGCACCTTCGTGGACGAAGTGAACATTTTGCGCGCAAACTCCGCCAGCATACCTTGCAAATCGCAAAGGGTGATGCCCTTATCAACGACCAGCCCTTCCATCTGGTGGAACATCGGCGAGTGCGTCGCGTCGTCGTCCGAACGGAACACTCTGCCCGGGGACAAAATTTTGATCGGAGGCGCATCCTTTTCCATTACGCGGATCTGTCCAGCAGACGTCTGCGTACGAAGGAGCAGATTGTCTGCCAAATAGAAAGTGTCCTGCATATCGCGCGCAGGGTGATCCTTGGGCGTATTCAGCGCCGTAAAATTATAATAGTCCGTTTCAATTTCCGGCCCTTCAAAAATCTTAAAACCCATACCAGCAAAAATATCGATCAGTTCGTTTTTCACCAGCGTGATCGGGTGCAAAGCCCCTGCCTTGTACGCTTTGCCCGGCATCGTGATATCGATACGCTCTTCGGCGTATTTCTTTTCCATCTCCATCTGCCGAACGACCGCCGCACGCGCCTCGAATTTCTCTTCCATATCCTGTTTGAATTCGTTGACGACTTTACCGAACGTCGGTCTGTCCTCTTTGGCAAGGTCCTTCATACCGCTCATAATTCCCTTGAGCTCGGTCTGAAACTTTACTTTCAGCTCGTAAAGCGCCCTACCCGTTTCCGTCTGTGCCATCGCCGCGGTAATCTCCGCACGCAACGCCTCGATTTTTTCTTTCATATCTATCCTCCGATATTTTTTACCGTTTTTATTTATTGCGAAGTTGTGTTTTTTTCTTGCCGCACGGCAAGAAAAAACGCCCTGCGCGCCTTTCGACGCGCAGGGCGAACCAAGTCCGCTGTACCACCTGCTTTCACGTGAGTTTTCTCACGCCTCGTTTCGCACCGTCACGCCGCGCATACGTTTCTCCCTACCCCCGTACCCCACGGCACAGGCTCAAAAGAACAGCTCCAAAGTGAAAGGGAATCGCACTCTCACCTGCGCGCCTTTCAGCCCACGGACACGCTCTCTGTTAGGTAAGCTCTTCGCAACGAAACCCACTTTTTCATCGCCTTTATTTTTTCTTCTTTTATTATAGACTTTTTTCAGCAAAAAGTCAACGAAATTTTACTTGCTGTTTTTCAAAAGATCACGAATTTCTTGGAGCAAAAGAGTGTTCGCCATCGCTTTCTCTTCGGCAATACGTGCCTCTTCCGCAGCCTTTGCCGCCGCTTCTGCCGCTGCCGCCGCATCAGCCGCCGCTTTCGCTTCCATTTCATCTACCAAGCGCTGCGCATAGATTGCTCTCGCCGTCTTCTTGGAAACGTGCTGTTCCTTTGCGATCTTCTTGATTTCCTTCTTCTCGTTGCCTGCGAGCTTCGCATCGGCAATCGCCTTTTCACGGTTCTCGTTGAACTTGTTGATCGTACGCACGATCATAAACAACACGAGCGCGATAAGCAAGAAATTGATAATCGCGTTAATAAACGCACCCCAATCGATATAGATCGAGTTTGCAAGATCGAGCTCTTGACCGATCACCGCCCCGTTCGCGTCTAAAATATCCTTGTACGCCTTGCACTTCGGCAGGAACGTGTAGATACCGCTAAGGGCATTTTTGCCAAGCATCAACGCAAGCAGCCAATTGATGATAGGCTTTAACACAAAGTTGCTAAGGCCGTTCACGATCGCCGTAAACGCACCGCCGACGATAACACCGACAGCCATATCGAGTACGTTGCCACGTGTGATGAATTTCTTGAATTCACCAAAGAATCTCTTTACTGCGCCAGGTTTCTTTTCCATAAGTAAATTACCTCTTTCGCTAAATTTTTTATTGCATTATTGATTGCAAATATTATTATACTCCTCGCAATATATTTTGTCAACAAAAAAACAAGCCAAAAAGCGTGTTTTCACCCACTTTTCAGCTCGTTTCTCTTCTAAAAAACGCCGTTTACCCGATTAACGCATTGTTTTGCGCCGATTTTTTCATCAACCGCTCCACGCTCTCCATATCCGCCGTCACCTGTTTCACCAGCGTAGAAAGCTCGTGTTTTGTCTCTTGACATTTCGCCAAAGCCAGCCGCGCGCTGTATTCGCGAAGGAGCGTTTTTTCCAGATAATACACGTCTTTTAGACTATCCGCCTCGTTGAGCGTGATCTCGCGTTTTTCCAGCTTCATTTTTAGCCGTTCCCCCCGTTTGTTTTCGATACGTCCTGCCCCATTTTCTCTTTTTTTACTTTGCCGAACGCTAATTTTTCCAGCCGTTCACGCCGCACGGTGTGCCGCGCGGACAGCTCTTCCATTTCCTTTGCCAAGGCTTGCTCGGTGAGCAAGCGCGAATAGATCCGCGTTTTCTTCTCCGCGAGATCTTCGATCTCGGCAAGCGTTGCTATCAACTCTGTTTCTCTCGGCGTTTTTCCTTGAATTTCTTGCATAAAAACACCCCCGTAACCACAGTTTTTGCGCTTTCGGGGGTTTTTATACGTAATTCATTTTTTTACTTTTACGCTCGGCTTTTTGGGTGGTTTTTTGCCGTAATCGCAATATACCTTAAGGGTACAGCCTTCGCAGGCAGGTTTTTGCGAGTGACAAACACGCCGCCCGTGCCAGATGAGCCAATGGTGCGCCTTCGACCAGTCCTTTTTCGGGATCGCCCTATTCAAGCCCGCCTCTACGGCGAGCGGCGTATCCCCTTTGGCAAGCCCCAAACGGTTGCTCACGCGAAACACGTGGGTATCCACCGCGATTGCATCGCCGCCAAACGCCACCGAATAGACTACGTTCGCCGTCTTTTTCCCTACGCCTGCAAGACTCATCAGCGTTTCGACGGTACTCGGGACTTCGCCGCCGAATTTTTCAATACTGTCGCGCGATGCAGACAAGATATGCTCCGCCTTCATACGGTAAAAACCGCAGGAAAATATATATTTTTCCAGCTCCGTCTGCGAGAGTGTGACCATCGTTTCGGGCGTGGAATAGCGTTCAAAGAGTACCGAGGTCACCTTGTTCACCCGTTCGTCCGTACATTGCGCGGACAAAATCACCGCCACCAACAATTCGTACGGGGTGGTGTAAACGAGCGCAGGTTTTGCGTCGGGATAGAGTTTTTCGAGCTCAGCAAGCGCCGCTTTTTTCTCCGATGTATTCATAGCTTATTCAGTATAACACACCGACAAAATTTTTGCAAGGTTTTTTGCACTATTTTTTCTCACCCCCTTTCTTTTTGCCGTTCGTTACACTACGGGTAGGGGGTAATCGAAATTCTGCCCCCGATAAAATCCATTTTATAAAACCCCTTAAAGGACGAATATCTCGCCGTTTTTAAGATCGCATTCGCGCGTGGATAATACCGCCCGTCAAAGCGCACGCAAAGTCCGCACCCAATCTTCGCTTCTTTGGGCGTCGGCATCGTCGTCGCCGTCACACCGTATTTTTGTAATCGTTCCGCATAATCAAGGCTCTGTGATCTTGCGCGGAACACCGCTAAAATCATCATATCATAAGTGTCTCCTTTTTGGAATACTATATTTTATGATATTGATAAAAAGGAAGGTTCGTAATGCTCTATTTTGATAACGCCGCTACGGGCGGCAGAAAGCCCGACCAAGTCCTGCACGCCGTCTTTTCCGCGACGCGCGTCTGCGCCAACCCCGGCAGGGGCGGACACAAACTCTCCGTCGCTTGCGCCAAAACCGTACAAGATTGCCGCTACGCGCTCAACGAATTTTTTGGTGGCTACGGCTATGAACGGGTTGCGTTCACCAAAAATTGCACGGAATCGCTCAACGTCGCGTTGCTCGGCGTTTTAGAGCGCGGCGATCATGTCGTTGCAACGTGTATGGAGCACAACTCCGTCCTTCGCCCTTTGGAATATCTCCGCAAAACGGGCGTAATCACGTACGATATTTGCCCTTTAAGCAGCAGCGGCAATATCAATCCCGAACAGTTTTGCGCGCTCGTCAAACCGCACACCCGTATGGCGATTGTCACAACGGCATCCAACGTAACGGGTGCAATTCCACCCATCGACAAAATTCGCGCACGCCTGCCAAAACACGTACTTTTGCTCTGCGACGGCGCGCAAGGGGCAGGACATATCGCGATGAATATGCAAAGAACGGGTATCGACCTTTTGAGCGTAGCCGGGCATAAGGGCATGCTGGGCATACAGGGCAGCGGCGCGTTGCTCTTTTCCGAGCGCGTTTCGCCCCGTCCCATTATGCACGGCGGCACGGGCTCCATCAGCGTTTCACTCGAGATGCCCGACTTTTACCCCGACGGTTTGGAAGCGGGTACACTCTCCTACCCTGCGATCGTTTCCTTACTCGAAGGCACGCGGTATCTATCCGTACACCAACGCAAAATCGCCAAAGCCGTGCATACGTACACCGAATATTTTTTGCAGAGGCTGCAAAAACAGAGTGCGTACCGTGCCTACTCCACCCCCAACCCGTGCGGCATTGTGGCGCTTGCACACGAAAGCCTGCAATCGGAAACGGTCGCACATTTTTTATCCGAGCATCATAATATTGCCGTTCGGGGCGGTCTGCATTGTGCTCCCTTGATGCACGAACATCTAAAAACGCAGGACGGCGGCTTGGTACGCGTTTCGTTCTCCCATTATAATAGCGAACGGGAAATCGACGAGCTCCTTTCCGCGTTGCAAAACATTGACGAAAACAGCCGTTTTTAGCCCTTTTAATCCGTATTTATGATATTCATCACGACACGTATGCCGTCCTACCGCCGCAGGGCGTTTCTCTCTGTAGCGGTTATTCGATCGCTTTGAGCCGTTGCACGACAGCACGCAAGCGTTTCCGCTGAAACCCGTCCAACATCGGCGCAAAGCTCTGATAAAACGTCTCTATCTCTTCGTTGGACAACGTACCGGCTCTCTTGTTCCGCTCCGCCTCTTCTAAAATGCTCTGCAACATTGCCGCGTTGCTCTTGCCGTTATATGCCGCCGCCAACTTCTTCGCCAATGTTTTCGCTGTCGCGCCGTCCTGTGTTCGTTGCGTACCGTCCCCCGTCGTTTGCGCGTTTGCCACGTCTGCAGCCTGCCTTGAATACTCCTTAAAACTTTTCATATAACACCTCCAAAATGATACTATATCGTATGCCGTTTGGCAAATTTTAGACACTCGCGCATATATTGCAGTATGGAAATTTTAATGTTGGTTCTTCTCTATTATCTCTCTCAAAACGCCGATTTTGCCGACAGCGTAAAACCGCTGATGAGCAAGATCAAAGATTCCGAAGAAATGCTCCGTTTTCTAAACGATCTCTCCAAATTCACCCAGACGTTCTCCGCTTTCGGCGGCAAAGCGGAAACGAACGACAAATCGCAGCGCGAACCAAACAAGGACTGTGTGAATAAGCGTGAAAGCACAAACGAGCAACCCAACGAACAAAAAGAAAATCCGCAATCCCCTACTGCAGGGATCGCGGACGAATTTATACAAAATATTTTAGACAGCTACTTGAAAAAACATTGAGCGTTTTTTCGCTTACACAATGGAGAAACCGCCGTTCACGGAGAGATCCGTCCCCGTCACGTACTCGTTTTCTTCGAGATAAAGGACAGCTTTTGCGACGTCCTCGCCGCCACCCAAACGCCCCATCGGAATATCTTCTTGCAAAAGGCTCATTTCTTCGGGCGCGAACTGCGCGTTCATCGCCGTATCAATCACACCAGGGGAAACGCAATTCACGCGTATACCCGACCAGCCCAACTCTTTAGCGAGCGCCTTCGTAAACCCGATGAGCGCCGCTTTTGACGCGGAATATACGCTCTCACAGCTGCCGCCGATCTGTCCCCAAACGGACGAAATATTGACGATCAAGCCGCTCTTTTTATCGAGCATACCCTTCACCGCCTCGCGGCAGCACAAAAACGCGCCGCCTACGTTGACCGCCATTAGACGGTCAAATTCTTCCTTGCTCACATCTTGTATCTGTTTTACGAGTGCCACGCCTGCGTTATTCACCAGCACGTCCACGTTGCCGATTTTCTCGAACAACGCCTGCACGTCCCCTTCGTTCGCCACGTCCGCGCGGAAGGTTTCCACGCCCGACGCCGCGATTTTTTTTGCGTTTTCTTCGTCCTTGGAATACACTGCGCAAACGCGATACCCTTTCTTCAAAAACGCCAGAGCGATCGCCGCGCCGATACCGCGCACGCCACCCGTCACCAACACCGTTTTCATATCCAGCCTACCTTTCTATTCCTTGTTCTCCCACGCAACGATCTCCGTCGCAATTTTTTCGGGCGTTTTTTCATCCACGTCCACTACGCAATCGGCTACGCGTTCATACACGTGCGCACGCTCCGCAAGTAGCCGTTCTACTTTTTCTTGCAAAGTTTCCCCCGAAGATTGCAGCAGCGGTCTTGCTCTGTCCCCTTGCAACCGCGCGCATAACGTCTCCGCGCGCGCACGTAAATATACGATTTTGCCATTATTTTTAAGCAGCTCAACGTTCTCTTGTTTTAACACCAAGCCGCCCCCCGTCGAAAGCACGAGCTGATCTTGCTCTGTCAGCTCGCGCACGATTTCCTTTTCCAACGCGCGAAAACGTGCCTCGCCGTAACGCGCAAAAATCTCCGCAATACTGCCGTGGCGTTCCACAATCACCCCGTCGGTGTCGTAGCATTTCCGACCGCTGATTTCCGCTATTTTCAGCCCGACCGTCGTCTTGCCCGAGCCCATCATACCGCACAAAATTAGATTCATACGTCGCCCCGATTATTTTGCCAGCACGTCTTTCAAACCAACAATCGCCGCGATATAGCTACCGTGTCCAAAACCGCAAACAACCCCTTTGCACACCTCGGAAAGTACGCTGTTATGACGGAATTCTTCGCGTGCGTGCACGTTGGACATATGCACCTCAGCAACGGGAATATCGATCGCCGCTATCGCGTCGCGGAGCGCATAGCTATAATGCGTGAACGCGCCTGCGTTCAGCAAAATCCCGTCGTATGCCTTATCCAAAAACGCTTCGTGCAGTTTGTTGACAAGCTCCCCTTCGATGTTGCTCTGGTAAAAATCCGCCTGATCGCCGTTTGCCGCGCAGTACGCCGCAATCTTTTCGTTAATTTCGTCCAAGCTCGCCGAGCCGTAAACGCCCTTTTCGCGTTTGCCCGTAAGGTTCAAATTCACTCCGTTGATCACCAAAAATTTCATAATCGTACGTCCTCCGTTGACGTTATTCCAAATATTTTTTCTCGTAAGCGCGGTAGAGTTCTTCCACCTGCTTTTCGTTGGGCTGTATATCCAGATACAAGCAATCGGCGTAATACGCCTGAAAAAAAAGCATCGCCGCACCGTTCAAAATCTTCAAGCCCTGCTCTTCCGCGAGCCGCAAAAACTCCGATTTTTTAGGCACGTAAATAAGGTCTATGGCGCTTTCTGCACCCGAAAATGCCGCTGCGGTCACGGGCGAGCGCCCTTCGCTGTCGTGCATGCCTACCCCCGTGCAGTTGATTATAATATCAAAGCCGCCCTGCTCGGGATCGTCGATGGGTGTAATACCCAAGTTGTCGCACGTTTCTTCCAGCGCCGCGCGATTCCGCTGGTACATATACACCTGCGCCCCGCCCTTTTTAAGCGCCGCCGCCGTGCTCCTGCCGCTACCGCCGCCACCAAGCACCAAAATTTTCTTATTCGCGTACTCGATACCGTACGAACGGATCATTTGTAAAAAACCGATCCCGTCCGTGTTATACCCCGTGCGCGTCCCGTTGAGCACCGTATTCACCGCGCTGTAATCCACCGCGTCGCCCACGATCTCGTCCAAATATTCCATCGCGTCGCGCTTGTACGGGATCGTGATATTAAACCCGTCAAAATCGCCCAGCAGCGTGCGCATCGCGCTGTCAAAGCCGTCTTTACCCACCGAGAACCGCTCGTATTCACACTCGATCCCCATTTGTCCTAAAATAAAGATGTGTATGCGTTCGCTGTCCGATTTTGAAACGTCCTTTCCGATCAGCCCCAAACGCAGTTTTTTCACGTTCATCGCGTACCGTCCCCCTGTCTTACCGTCCTTTTACGCCCAGCTTTTCAAAGAAATCGGGGAAAGAAATCGCACAACAATCTTCGCGGAGTACGTTGCCGCCCTTTTGCGAAGCGATCAGTCCCACCGCACCCGTCATCGCGATACGGTGATCGAGATAGCTGTCTATATCGCCGCCGCGCAACGTCCGTTTGCCGCGGATAATAAACCCGTCTTCCGTTTCGCGGCAATCGCCTCCAAGATTATTGATCAGCTCGGTAGTCGTGCGGATTCTGTCGCTCTCTTTTACACGCAGTTCTTTTGCGCCCGTGATATGCGTTTCACCGTCCGCAAACGCACAAAGCAACGCCACCAAAGGCAACTCGTCTATCATCGACGGCACGTCTTCCGCCGTCAACGTAATGGCGTGCATATCCGATTTTTCCACGAGAATATCCGCCGTTTCTTCTCCCCCCGACACGCGGCTATTTAAGAGCGAATATCGAACGCCCAAACGATCGAACGCCGTCAAAATCCCTGTGCGCGTGGGATTGATGCCCACGTTTTTGCACAGCGTTTTGCCTTTGAGCGCACCAAGCGCCATAAAATACGCCGCCGACGAAATATCCGAGGGAACGCACACGTCCAGCGCCTTTAAGACACTCTTTCGCACCGATACGTTGTTGCCGTTTACGCGAATATCCGCACCCATCGCCGCCAGCATACGTTCGGTATGATCGCGCGATTTGACAGGCTCGCTCACTCTCGTTTCGCCGTCCGAGGAAATGCCTGCCAGCAAGATTGCGCTCTTGACCTGCGCCGACGAAATAAGCAACGACATCTGCGTACCACGCAGGGGCGCAGGCGTCACGTACACGGGCGCGTGCCCAGCCGTCGTCCTTACGTTCGCGCCGAGCAGAGCGAGCGGATCGGCTACACGCCGCATAGGTCGCGACGAGAGCGATTCGTCTCCGTAGAGCATCGCGTCGATCTGTTTGCCTGCCACAAAACCCGTCAAAAGACGTATGGTCGTACCCGAATTACCGCAATTCAACTCCGTGCCCCGACGGAAACGGGGCGTACCGCTAACGCGCAAAGTCGTGCCGTCCACGTCGATTTTCGCGCCGAGTGCGCGCATACAACGACATGTCGATACGCAATCTTCGCCCATCAACGCGTTCGTGATCACCGCTTCGCCGTCCGCGCCGCCGTTCAGCATAATCGCACGGTGGGTGATCGATTTATCCCCAGGGAGCTCAAACTCCCCCTCAAAATACTCTCTGCCTTCAATCCGCTGCATATTCTCTCTTCTCCGCTATTTCGCCGCTTGCACGAGCGCGGCACGGTACTCTTCAAAACCAAGCGAAAACATCGTCCACTCGTTCTCGCATTTTGCCACCGCCATCTTAATTTTGCCGTCGTCCGAATTTTTCTTGTCCGAACGCGCCTTTTCGGCACTCTCGCCTATCCCCGAAAAGTCCACCGCCGCGTTCGGCTCGATCGCGATCGCCTTTTCAATTAATGCAAGCAGTCTGCTGCCGTATTCCTTTTCGCAAATCCCAGCCGACACCGCTATACGTGTCTCGAACAACATACCGTACAGAACGCTCTCGCCGTGCGAAAGTCCGCTAGTCAGTTCAATCGCGTGCCCCGTGGTATGCCCCACGTTCAGGCTACACCGCTCGCCGCTCTCCTTTTCGTCCGCCTGCACCACGTCCGCTTTGTGCTGGATACAAGCCACGATCAAATCACTCAAAAACGCAAGGTCGGTCAAACGATCGGTATTGCGTTCCAAAATATCAAAAATTTCGGCGTTCAACGCCGCGTATTTCACCATCTCGCCCACGCCACACTTAATCTCGCGCATAGGCAACGTCTGCAAAAACGTAGGATCGACCAGCACCTCGCAAGGCTGATAAAACGCCCCGACTATATTCTTTACGCCACCGAGATCAACCGCCGTCTTGCCGCCCACGCTGCTATCCACCTGCGCCAACAGCGTCGTGGGGATCTGCACGCAGGAAATCCCGCGCATATACAGCGCCGCCGCCAAACCGCCGATATCGCCGACTACGCCGCCGCCGACGGCGAATAAACGGGAGTTTCGATGCAAGCCTGCCGCCGACATTTTCTCCAAAATCGCATACAGCGAACCAAAATTCTTATTCTCTTCCCCTGCCGACAAGACAAAAATTTCCGCATCGGCAAAATGGCGCGTAAACCAAGCGCCGTACAACGCAAAAACGTTGCTGTCCGTGACGACAAAATTTTTCTGCCCTGCAACAAGGGCAGGCAAACGTGCGTCGATCACGTCCGCACCCACGTGTATTTTTCCCATCATCGTCGGAGTTTTCAAATCGATCGTTTTCATAGTTCTCAACCCACTTTACGCCCTTTACGGCAAATCTGCATACCGCGCCTTCACCTGCGCCATCGTATCACCGCCCAGACGTCTTTGCACCGCGTTCGCGAGCACCTGCGCCACCACGCTCTCCGCGATCACCTTAAACGCAAAAATCGCGCACACGTCGCTACGCTCCGATGCCGCCGTTGCACTTTCCTTGGTCGCATAATCGACGGTCTGCAACCCTTTCATCAGGGTGGGAATCGGTTTCATCGCGACACGTATCACCAGCTCTTCGCCGTTGGACATACCCCCTTCAATACCACCTGCACGGTTAGTATTGCGGTAAAATCCCTTTTTCTCATCATAGAAAATTTCGTCGTGGATATCTTTGCCGCTCTTTTCGGCAACCGAAAAACCTGCGCCGAATGCCACGCCCTTCGTCGCCTGTACGCTCATCAGCCCTGCCGCCAGCTGGCTGTCCAGCTTTTCCGCGTACGTCATCACGCTGCCAAATCCGCTCTTTAAGCCGCGCACGCGAATCTCTGCCACGCCGCCTGCCGTGTCGCCTGCCTTTTTCAGTTCGTCGATCTTCTTTTGCGCCAACTCGCTCGCCCGTTCGTCCAGCATACCCACGGGAGTCACCCTTTTCAGCTCGTCGAACGCATACTCGCCCTCGTCCTTGATGCCGCAAACTTCGCGCACGCAGCCGCCGATCTCGATGCCGAGCGCCGCGAGATATTGCCGATAGACTTCGCCAGCCGCCACACGGATCGCCGTTTCACGCGCCGAGGCACGTTCTAAAATATTCCGCGCGTCCGTCTGCTCGAATTTGATCACGCCCGTCAAGTCGGCGTGCCCGGGACGCACCTTGGTGAGCGCCTTTTTTTGCATCGCTGCGCCGTCGCATTGTTCTGCTGACATAGACGATTTCCAGTTCTCATAATCGCGGTTATAAATGCAAAGGGTGACGGGGCTACCCAGCGTTTCGCCGTTTCGCACCCCTGTCAAAATCTCCGCCTTGTCTTTCTCTATTTTTTGCCGAGCACCGCGACCGTATCCGCTCTGACGGAGTGCCAACGCGCCGTTGATACCGTCCATATCCAACGCCAAATGCGCAGGCAACCCCTCGATGATTGCCACCAGCGCTTTGCCGTGCGATTCTCCTGCCGTCGTCAATTTCATAATCGTTTCCTGCCTTTTTTCTACTCTCTATCTCTCTAACCGAGTTTTACACGCCGCGCGTGGAAAAAACGTATTCTCTCCCGTCGTGATCGACCGTCACGCTCTGCCCGTTTTGCACACGGCCGAGCAAAATCTCTTCCGAGAGCCGATCCTCGATACAACGCTGAATCACGCGTTTTAACGGTCTTGCGCCGTACTGCGCGTCATACCCCGCTTTGACGAGCGCGGACAGCGCTCTGTCCGTCACCGTCAGCATAATCCCTCGCTGTTCTTCCAAACGCTTTGCCAAGGACGAAATAATCTTGCCGCCGATCTTCGCGCAATCCGCCTCGGACAAGCGGTGGAACACGATAATATCGTCCATACGGTTCAAAAATTCAGGGCGGAATTTCTCTTTGAGCGCCTTGGTGATGTTGTCTTTCATACTCTCGTACTGCTTTGCGCCAATCTCTTCGCCGCTCCTGCCGTCCGCGCCGAACCCGTACACGCCCGTCTTGGCACTCTCCGCCACCGCCGCGCCCGTGTTCGACGTCAAAATAATCACCGCGTTCTTA
>JAFTSO010000051.1 GCA_017467265.1 Clostridia bacterium | reverse complement strand
TTTACCGGGCATGATCGACGAACCGGGTTCGTTTTCGGGACTAAAGATTTCACCAAGACCGTCTCTCGGACCGCTTGCCAGTCAACGTACGTCGTTTGCGATCTTCATGAGGTTGCAAGCGAGCGCTTTGAGCGCGCCGTGCGCGAACACAAGCTCGTCCTTTGCCGTCAACGCGTGGTATTTGTTTTCTGCGGTTACGAACGCCTTGCCCGTGAGTGCGGACACCTGCGCCGCTACCTCTTCCGCAAAGCCCTTGGGCGCGTTCAAGCCCGTGCCGACTGCCGTGCCGCCGAGCGCAAGCTCTTTCAAGCCGCCAAGCGCAAGCGTGAGCTGTGCCTTTGCCTTTTCGATCATGTTCGTCCAACCGCTGATTTCCTGCGAGAATGCGATGGGAACTGCGTCCTGCAAATGGGTCCTGCCGCTCTTCACGATCCCCTCGTTTTCCTTTTCAAGGCGTTTGAGGGTCGCGATCAGCTTATCCATAGCGGGGAACAGCTTATCTTCGATCGCCACGACCGCCGCAATGTGCATTGCCGTCGGGAACGTATCGTTGGAGCTTTGGCTCTTGTTGATATCGTCGTTGGGGTGGAGCAATTTTTTTCCTGCGATCTCGTTTCCGCGGTTTGCGATAACCTCGTTCGCGTTCATGTTCGACTGCGTGCCGCTACCCGTCTGCCATACGACGAGCGGGAAATGCCCGTTCAGCTCGCCCGAAATGACTTCGTCGCAAGCCGCGCAGATCGCGTCCTTTTTGTCGTCGGCGAGTTTGCCGAGCTTGTTGTTGGCAAGCGCCGCCGCTTTTTTCAAAATGCCGAATGCGTGGGTGATTTCGCGGGGCATGATCTCGTCGCCGATGCGGAAGTTTTGATAACTTCTCTGCGTTTGCGCAGCCCAGTATCTGTCCGCGGGAACTTTCATTTCGCCCATCGTGTCTTTTTCAATACGGTATTCCATAATTTCCTCTCCGTTATTTTATTTAGATTTCGATCTGCGCAAGAACCCCTTTGAGGACTTCTGCGCTGTGGTGCATCTTTTCAACCTCTTCGTCCGAAAGCTTGGGCGTAAGCGTCGTCACGATCCCCTCGTTGCTGATCGCGCAAAGGGTAGAAAGCGCAACGTCGGAAATGCCGTATTCGCCATCCAAAACCGTCGATACGGGCAAAATCGTGTACGCGCTGGAATAGATGCTGTTGACGATCTGCGCTACGCTCGCCGCGATACCGTAGAAAGTCGCGCCCTTGCCTGCAATGATCTGACCGCCAGATTTTTTAACGTATTCTTCCACTTCCTCGCGGGTATAAGAGCTAACCGTCAACGCCGTTTTATCCGTCAAGGACTTTTCGTATTCGTCCAAAGGAATACCGGAAATATCCGCCGCGGACCATGCTACGAACGAGGAATCACCGTGTTCGCCCAAAACGTACGCGTGTACCTGCTTTTGGTTTACCGAATACAATTCGGAAAGGCGGGTTCTCAAACGAATGCTGTCCAGCGTCGTACCCGTACCGATAACGCGGTTCTTGGGAACGCCCGTGATCTTGCAGAACACGTAGGTAAGGATATCTACGGGGTTTGCAACGAACAAATACAGCGCGTTGGGCGCGTATTTAACGATCTGCGGAGCAATGCTCTTCAAAATGTTTACGTTCGTCTGCGTAAGATCGATACGGGACTGACCGGGCTTTCTGCCTACGCCCGACGTAACGATGACGATATCGGAATCCGCCGCGTCCTCGTACGTGCCGCAATAGATCTTTACGGGGTGCAAATAAGGGGTAGCCTGACGAATGTCGAGCGCCTCGCCCTGTGCCTTCGCCTCGTTTACGTCGATCAATACGATCTCCGCAACCGAACCCGTTGCAACCAACGTATATGCTACGGTTGCACCAACCGAACCTGCGCCGATAACTGTAACTTTGTTTTTCATTGTTGTATTCTCCATAGAATTTATTTTTTCGTTGCTAAGCGTTATTGTACGCAATCATACGATTCTATTATATCATAATTCTTTCACAATCACAAATGCATAATCGCTTAGTTTTCTATTTTTTAATCGCTAAATCGATAAATTTTTATCTTTTTGGCGATTTATCCCTTTTTTTCTATAAGAAAAAAGCCCTGCGCAGAGCACAGAGCAATTATAATTTATTTTTGTCAATCTTCGTCAAATGCGTTAAACAAAATCAGTCCGCCCTCTACCAAGGACAAAATCCCGCAGATGATAAAGATCGTATTCATCAATTTCAGATTGTGGAATAAGAGCAGCACGCCGATCAAAATACAGACGGACGGCATGGCGATCTCGCAAATTCTTTGGGGTGTTTCCATGCAACGCAAGCCGTTTTTCAGCTTGTCGTACAAGAGCAACACGCCCACGATCAACAGCGCCGCGCAAATGACGTACACCACCGCGCGCACCACGGCAAAGCCGCAGATCACAATCAGCACGCCGACGACGATTTTGATAACGGCGGGCGGTATGCTGCCGCTGAATATATCCACAAGCCCCAGCACGATCAGCGAAACGCCCGTAACGGTGGCGATCACGCCGATAAATTTTCCTTTTAGCGCGATCAGCAAAACGCCGATCACCATCGTTAAAACAGCCGCTATGATCTTTTCCGATTTTTTCATATATACTCCCATTACAAAGCCGCAGTCGGTAGCTTTGCAACGCAGAGTTGCAAAGCGCCTGTAACCGTTTTTTCCTTTGTGACCGACGTTTTTTTGTCTACGCCTAAGCGACGTCATTCCCGACGCTATGCCCGCGCAAACGGTCGGCACGGTATACCCCGTTTCCGTCCCGTCTTTTGCAAAAAACGCTTTTTCGGAAGTATAATATAGTATATTCAAAAAGCCCGAAAAACGTACCCGTTTTTCAGACTTTTTCAAAGTTTTTTTCAAAATTTTTAAATTCGTTTTACCTGCAACGTGGAAAGCACTTCGTTGTATTTTTCCTTGGTGAACGAGGTCTGCCCTACCGTCATGACCGTCGCCGTGCCCGCCGCTACGCCCGCGCGTAAAATTGCGGGCAATGCCGCGCCCTTTTCCAACTGCACCGCCGCTGCCGCAACCATGCCGTCGCCCGCGCCAACCGTGGAATTGACCGCTACTTGCAGGCTCTTACAGAAATAATTTTCGCGTCCGTCGGTGATCACCGCACCTCGTTTCCCAAGGGAAAGCAATACCCGCTTTGCGCCACGATTGATCAGCTCGTAACACCCCGCAAGCATATCTTCCTTGCTTTCCACCTGTCTGCCGATGGTGTCCTCTAATTCGTCTATGTTCGGCTTGACAAGGTCAACTCTCTCGTCCAACGCCGCGAACATACGCGCGCCCGACGCGTCTACAATCTTCATGCAATTGCCGTCCACCGCCTTGACAAGCTCGGCATAAAAGGACGGGTGCACGCCGCGCGGCAAACCGCCCGAAAGCACGGCAACCTTGCTCTTCGCCGACAGCATGCGCACCATGGCAAGCACCTCTTCCGCCTTTTCCCGCGAGATCTCTTCACCCACGTCGTTGACCTCCGTCAGCATAGCGCGGCGATCGATAAATTTATAATTTTCTCTGGCTCTGCCCTTATTCCAAACGAACGTAAACGGAACGCCCTCTTTATCGAGCACGTTTTCAAACATGAACCCGTTTTCGTTGTACATAATGCCCGTCGTGTGACATTCCTCACCGAGGCGTTTGACCCCGATCGCTACGTTTAGACCCTTGCCGCCAAAGGTCAATGCCTTCCGTTTTACGATATTCGTTTTGCCGACGTTGAATGCGTCCAGCTCTATTGTTACGTCCGTACAAGGACTCATGCAAACCGTTAAAATCACGTTTTCTTTTCCCCCGAGAGCGAACTTTTGACGTTTTTCGTTCTTTTATATTTATTATATCATACATACTCCTAAAATTCAATACCAAAACGAAAAAAATACGGAATAATTTTTTACCAAACGCCTCGCAATAAAAAAAACGACCGCCCTTTTCAGACGGTCGCCCTTTTTTAATCGCTTTGTCGTTACATGGAAATCATTTGCAACGTTTCGTACAGCTCGTAATTAAACTTCTTCTTCATCGAAACAGCCTCGATAATGTCCATATCGATAATTTTATTGTCGCGAATACCGACTACGCGGTTGCCGATCCCTTCGTTGAGCAAACGAACGGCTTTGTTACCGAACTGCGCCGCGAGCATTCTGTCCGCCATCGAGGGCGAGCCGCCGCGTTGCACGTGTCCGATACAGGTAGGACGTACGGAGTGCGTCGTAAACGCCTGCAACTGCTTGGCAAAATCGTCCGCGCCCATAACCCCTTCCGCAATAACGATAATGTTAGAATGTTTACCGTTGGCACGCGAACGGTTGATACGGGTAACAATCTCGTCCATGCTGAACGCAATTTCAGGCACGACAATAATTTCTGCACCCGACGCGATACCGCTATACAATGCAATATCGCCGCAATGCCTGCCCATAACTTCCACAACTGAAACACGTTCGTGCGAGGTCATCGTATCCCGCAATTTATTGATAATATCCAAACAGGTGTTTACCGCCGTATCGAAACCGAGAGTATAATCGGTGTATTCCAAGTCGTTATCAATTGTACCAGGGATACCGATTGTCGGCACGCCGTATTTTTCAGACAACACCTTTGCCCCGCGGAAAGAGCCGTCGCCGCCAATAACAACCAAACCTTCGATACCGTGCTTTTCCAGCGTGTCCACCGCCTTTTTCTGCCCTTCTACCGTGAGCATTTCCAGACACTTTGCCGTACGGAGCTTAGTACCGCCCGCCTGTACGATATTGGAAACGCTACGCATTTCCATCGGCACAACCGTATCCTCAATCAAGCCCGCATAACCGCGCTCGATACCGTAAACCTCCATACCGAAATAAATCCCCGAGCGAACAACCGCACGGATTGCGGCGTTCATACCGGGAGCATCGCCACCACTCGTC